>JASHQJ010000358.1 GCA_030037595.1 Candidatus Binataceae bacterium | reverse complement strand
GCCATCGGGGTTCTGGACTCTTTGTTGTGGTTCACCGAGCTTCGCCTGTACGTCAGACACAGTCGCGACGCCCTTCTGAAAACTGTCGATCTGAGCCTGGTCGACCTGGGTTCCGCTCGTCTTGGCCTCGTTCGAAGCCGCTGTTGTGGTTGCCGCAACTATGTTGGGGATGATACAGCCTGACAGGAGCAGACCGCAGCCAACGAGGACGACGGGTAGGGCGACCGGTTGCCAACGCGTTCGCTTGCTCCTTTGCCTAGTTAAAACTGTTCTTTTCGTTCGCAATTCTCCTCTTTCTCCTTCGTGCATGTAACTTTCGTACGTTACGGATTCCGATGTAGAGCATTCGGCGTGCCAGATTTGCTCCAATCTGTTTCTCGTGCCGCTCTATCGAAGTGGTTCCGATCGCGCCACTTCGCCAACGCGTTGATGCAATTGGATTCAATGATTCTGCGCCGATTTACTGTCCGTCGCCGTCGCTAGTGGTCCTGCAACAATTCCTCGAAATTGGCTCGGCGGATCGTCGATACAATTGGCCAGCGGATCAGTTTTTGCTGCAGCGGTTCGCCAGGAGACATCGATGACAACATTAAGGCGAACCATCTCGGTCGGAATCGTATGTGAGTTACTATTAGCCTTGGCGGCAATTTCGCCGAGCCTCGCGCAAACATCTCCCGAGCCAAAATTCGCGACCAGCGAGGAGGCCGAAGGTTTCCGAGGCAAGTCGTTCCTGTTGGTGGGCGACGATACCGCGGCGGTTGTTCGAGGTCTGGATTGGAGCAAAGATCGATCGATAACGCTGCCATTTTGGCTCGGGACAGGACCAGCTACCCCGAGTGCGCTGGTACCCAAGGAAGGGAAGTATTACGTAATTAGTGAGGCGTATATTCGGCGTAGCCTGGGGGCTAATGAGTGGCTCATCCGAGCCGGTAGTTCGCTTCAAAAACCCGACGCCGTCCTTGTCACCGAGAAGACTCACTACAAGACGACCGGTGTCATCCTGCCTACTATCGTTCAGTTCATCGGAACGCGTACCATGACGCGCAGCGATGGCAGCAGCCTCGAGGTTCCTGTGCTTCACGAGGTCTCGCTTCCCATGACCTGGACCAAGGGCACTACTCCGACGCTCTATGCCCACTACAGCATCAAAGCGGGTTACCCGAACAAGTAACCGACTCATGATTCTGAGCGATCAACCCGGTAGAGATAAAGCTGCTGTTAGCTTTTAGCCATGACATTCAAACGGTTCTTTTAGCGATGAAATTCAAACGGTTCACTTTCGGATCGCTCAAAATTGATGACGTCACCTACGAAAAGGACGTCGTTATCGATCGAGGCAAGATAGGGAAGCGCCAGAAGAAGGCGTCGCGAAAGTATCGCGACATATTTGGACATACGCCGCTTTCGAACGAAGAGCCAATTCCGTGGAATTGTCGGCAGCTGGTGGTCGGATCGGGAAAGTACGGTTCCTTGCCGGTAATGGATGAAGTGAAGGAGGAAGCTCGAAGGCGCGACGTCCATCTGATCGTTCTCCCAACCGACGAAGCGATTGAGTTGCTGCGCAAGGAACCCGCCAAAACCAATGCTATTCTCCACCTGACCTGTTAGTGCTAGTGATGAGTTCATGCTCGTCGACCTGAGATTCGATAGCGGTGAAGTTCCGCTGGTCACCGACCTGTACGAACTCACGATGGCGGCGAGCTACTTTGAGCTCGGCTTTAACGATCGCGCATGCTTCGGCATGAGCGCGCGCCGACTGCCGCTGCATCGTGGCTTCCTGGTCGCGGCCGGCCTCGAACGCCTGCTAGAAGTGCTCGAGCACTTCCGGTTCGAGCCCTCGGTCATCGAATACCTCGACTCCCTTAAGCTTTTCTCCTCGCGTTTTCTCGATTACCTAGGCTCACTCAGATTTACAGGCGACATCCACGCGATGCCGGAGGGGAGGCTATTCTTCGGCCAGGAGCCGATCATCGAAGTTCACGCGTCCCTCATCGAAGCACAACTGCTCGAGACATTGGTTATCAACCAGATAGGGATGGCGTCGTTAATCGCGAGCAAGGCGGCGCGCTGCGTGATAGCCGCGCATGGAAAGAAGCTGATTGATTTTGGACTCAGGCGAAGCCAGGGGATCGACGCCGGTCTCATCGCTGCGCGCTCGAGCTATCTGGTTGGATTTGACGGAACTTCCAATGTGCTCGCCGGACGACGATATACGATTCCGCTCTACGGAACGATGGCTCACAGCTATATCATGGCTCATGATAGCGAGCGCCATGCGTTCGAGCATTTCGTGAGCCATTTTCCCAATCTCAGCACACTCCTCGTTGACACCTACGATACCGTCCGCGGCGTGGAGAATGCGGCAGCCGTGGCGCGAACAGTCCAGAAGGAAGGTTTCAATCTCCAGGGGGTACGCCTCGACAGCGGCGATCTGGCAAGTCTAAGCCGCAAGGCGAGGAAAATCCTTGACGACAACGATCTCAAGCAGACGAGCATCTTTGCCAGCGGCAATCTTAATGAATACAAAATTGCCGATCTGGTCGGGGCAGGTGCTCCAATCGACTCTTTCGGCATCGGCACAGACCTGGTGGTGAGCGCCGATGCGCCGGCATTGGATGTCGCCTACAAGCTTAACGAATATGCCGGCAAGCCTCGGCTGAAGACATCGGAAGGAAAGCTGACCTTGCCGGGTCGCAAGCAAGTCTTTCGCGCGATCGGACGAGACGGTGGCTTGGCGGGTGACATTATCGCCCTGGCCGACGAGGATCCGGGCGCCGTCTCCAAAGAGTTCACATACGAGGTGTCAGACGTCGTTAGCCTGATGTCAGTTCAGATGAAGGACGGGCACCGGGTCATGCCGCGGCCGACTCTTCTCGAATCGCGCGAGCGATTTCAACAAAATCTGGCGAGACTCAACCTCAAATGTAAAGAATTAACGGCGCCTGCCGTTTATCCCGTTGCCTACAGTCATGCTCTGGAAGATATGCTGATGAAGCAAAAGCACGAGGCCGCGTTATGCTCGGCCGGTTAGAATCTATGTCTCGCCTCTCGGATAGGACCCAGGTTCCGATTCAATCAAAACAATTAGATCGGGTACTTATGTCAATCGGGAGGACTTCGTGATGGGTGAGGAATTCAAGCCGATAGTTTGGTTTTCAGAAGAAGGTTCCTCCGACGTCGCACAGCTTGGAGGTAAGAACGCATCGCTCGGCGAGATGACAAGAACGATGCGCACCGCCGGTATTCCGGTGCCGGACGGCTTCGGAATCACGGCCGCCGCGTACTGGTCGTTCATCGACGAGAATGACCTGAGGAACCCGATCTCTGCCGAACTGGCTCAGATCAAAAGTAAGGCGGTTCCACTCGAGATTGGGGCATCGCGTATTCGCAAGATGATCGGAGGTGCGCAGTACCCGCATGCGCTAACCGATTCGGTAACAAGTGCATATCGATTGCTATGTGAGAGAGCTGGCGCGAAGGATCTCGACGTCGCGGTAAGAAGCAGCGCTACCGCCGAAGACCTTCCAGACGCAAGTTTCGCAGGACAGCACGAAAGCTTCCTCAACATCCGGGGCGACAAAAACCTGCTCGAGGCGATCCGCCGCTGCTTCGCATCGTTGTTTGCTGATCGAGCGATTATCTACCGGGAGAATCACGGCTTCGAGCATATGAAGGTCGGACTTTCGGTCGGCATTCAGCGAATGGTTCATTCCGACCGCGGCGCCGCCGGAGTGATGTTTTCGATCGACACCGAGACCGGCTTCCCGAACACGGTGCTTATAAACGCGTCCTTTGGGCTCGGTGAAGCGGTGGTGCAAGGAATGATCGATCCGGATGAGTATGTCGTCTTCAAGCCCTTACTTACTGAAAGCGCGGTTACGCCGATCATTGAGAAAACACTCGGAACCAAGGCCAGGAAGATCGTATATGCGAGCGGTGGCCGCAGTACGACTCGAGCTGTCAATACCGCAAAGGATGAACGTCGGCGATTCGCGCTCGACAACGCGGAGATCCTTACCCTTGCCAGATGGGCGGTGGCGATCGAGTCGCATTACCGCCGGCCGATGGACATGGAATGGGCTAAGGATGGCGATACCGGCGAATTGTTTATCGTCCAGGCCCGCCCTGAAACAGTGCAGTCTCGCCGGGAAGCGGCACTAAAAACTTACACTCTGAAGGCCAAAGGCCCACGCTTGTTATCGGGGCTCGCGATCGGAGAAGCCGTGGCGGCCGGTACGGTATGCAGGCTCAACAGCTCCAAGGAAATTGCGAAGTTCAAGGACGGTTCGATTCTGGTCACGCAGATCACCGATCCGGACTGGGTTCCCATCATGAGGCGGGCGGTCGCCATCATCACGGACCATGGCGGCCGAACCTCGCATGCAGCGATCGTGAGCCGCGAGCTGGGTCTGCCGGCGGTGGTGGGCACCGGTAACGCCACGGCTCTATTGGAGAGCGGCCGCAAGATCACGGTTTCGTGTGCTGAGGGCGATACGGGTTACGTCTACGAGGGCATCGCTGAGTACGAGCAGGGCGACACGCTGATCGAGAACCTGCCTGCAACCAGGACCAAGGTGATGCTCAATATGGCGAACCCCGCCGCCGCGATGCGTTGGTGGCGGCTTCCTGCCGATGGTATCGGCCTGGCCAGGATGGAGTTTATCGTCGGCAACCAGATCAAGATTCATCCGATGGCACTGGTTAGGTTCGACGAACTTAAAGACACCTCGGCGCGACGGCAGATTTCACGGCTGACGGAAGGATTCGAAGACAAGACGGGCTACTTCGTTGACAAACTCAGCTTCGGTATCGCGCGGATTGCGGCGTCACCTTACCCCGCTCCCGTGATTGTCAGGATGAGTGACTTCAAGACCAACGAGTATGCCGAACTTATCGGTGGCAGACAGTTCGAGCCTAAGGAGGAGAATCCGATGCTCGGCTGGCGGGGTGCAAGCCGCTACTACAGCGAGGGAT
>JASHQJ010000357.1 GCA_030037595.1 Candidatus Binataceae bacterium | reverse complement strand
GCTCGATGTCTTTAAGATTGACGACGCGGCCCTCGGCCTTCGACACGATCTTCTGGCAGCAGACGACGATATCGCCCGAGGCGAGCTTGAGTCCGGTGTGCGCGAGGCCAGTGTCGATCAGCGCGGCGAGGTCGTCGCCGGCTTTGACCATCGGAATTCCTTCGACCGCGGTAATCGTGATTGAGCGCATCGGCCTAGAGCCTACTACAGGCCAAGGGCGCGAAGCACCACGCCCGCGAGGTGGGCGGCGCGCACGGGGGTGGACATAATGGTATCGGTTGTGATTGCGCGGATCCCGAGCGCCGCGACTTTGGGCGCGAGCGCGCGGTCAGCGTGGTCGATTACAAAGGTCCCGACAATATCGCGATAGAGGCGCGCGACGCCGAGCGCGGAGACCTCGAGGCCTAGCCCGCGAAGCATCTTATCCGCCGGGCCTTTCACAGGGCGGCCGCCGATAATCGGGCTTATCGCGGCGACGCGATCGCGATTTCTGCAGAGCGCTTCGCGCAGACCTTTGAGACCGAGAATTGGGCCGAGCGACACGAACGGGTTCGACGGCGCGAGGATCACCGCGTCTGACGAGCCAAGCGCGGCGAGCACGCCCGGCGCGGGGCGTGCGCGATCGATGCCGCGGAGCTCGATTCGTTCGACGGCGCCGCGTGCGCGGCCGCGGACGAAATATTCCTGGAAGGGAATCGCGGCGCGGCCGCGGAGTTTGACGAAGGTGCGCACGCGATCGTTGGACATCGGGAGTATGGTCGACTTCACCCCAAAAGCGCGCGCGAGCGACGCGGTGATCGCGTCGAGCGCGGCGCCTTCACGCATCCGCTTGGAGCGATAGAGATGAGTCGCGAGGTCGCGATCGCCGAGGCCGAACCACGGCTTGCCGTAGAAGCGCGCGAGCGCGGCGAGCGCGTTGAAGGATTCGCCTTCGAGGCCCCATCCCTGCGCGCGATTCACGACGCCCGCGAGCGTGTAGGTGATGGTGTCGAGATCGGGCGAGACGTGGAGTCCGTAGAACTCCTCGTCGTCGCCCGTGTTGACGATCACAGTTAGGCGCGCGGGATCGATACGGCGGACGAGGCCGCGCAGGAATTTAGCCGCACCCACTCCCCCCGCAAGCGTGGTTATCCGCCGTGAGCGGAGGAGACGACAGTGGACGCGCGCCATTGGGAGCCTTCCTGCCGTAGAGCTTAGTGTAGAGGGTGTTGCGTTCGACGGCGACGCGGCCCATTGCGCTCGCCTTGTCCTCGATCAGATCGACGGGCACGAACTCGCCCGACTCGCCTCCCGCCTGCGCCGTGATGCTCTCCTCCATCAGCGTGCCGGAGAAGTCATTGCATCCAGCCTTTAGCGTGAGCGCGGCGAGATCAACGCCGAGCTTCACCCACGAGGTCTGGATATTCTTGATGTAGGGGCGGAGGAAAAGCCGCGCGAAGGAATACATCTGGAAGTCGAGCACGCCGCTCTCGGGCGGATTCACCATCCCCTTGCGATACATCACGGTGTTCTGATGGATGAACCTGAGCGGCACGAACTCGGTGAAGCCGTGGGTCTCTTTCTGGATCGAGCGGATCAGATCGAGATGATTGACGACCTGGCGCGGCGACTCGATATGCCCGTACATCACGGTCGAGGTGGTGGGCACGCCGAGCGAATGCGCCGTGGTGATGATCTCGACCCACGCGGCGACATCAACCTTCTTGTGGCTCAGGATTTCGCGTACGCTGTCGTCGAGAATTTCGGCCGCGGTGCCGGGAATCGAGCCGAGACCGTGCTCGCGCAGCATCCCGATGTACTCGGGATAATCCATGCGGACACGGCGCGCGCCGAACATGATCTCCATGGGAGAGAACGCGTGCACGTGGATATCGGGATACGCGGCCTTAATCACATCGAGGAGGTCGCGATACTTGAAGTCGGGCATCTCGGGGTTGATGCCGCCCTGCATGCATACTTCGGTGGCGCCGCGCGCGACGGCGTCTGCTACCTTTTTTACGATCGTTTCGTTGCTGTGATCGTAAGCGTCGGACTCCCAGCGCTGGCGCTTGAAGCCGCAGAACTGGCATCCAACAAAGCAGATGTTGGTGAAGTTGATGTTGCGGTTTACGACGTAGGTGACTTCGTTGCCGACGTCTTTTGCGCGCGCGAGATCGGCGCACTTCACCACGGCGCGCAGATCGTTTCCCGTTGAAGTGTAGAGCGCGAGGCCCTCGTCGGGCGTGAGTTCCTCATCAGCGAGGCTCCTCTCGAGCGCGGCGCGCACAGTTGGCGACGACTTCGCAAGCAGCGCCTCGACCGGCGTCGCCTCGATTTCGTCGATGTACTTCCTCCAATACTCCAAATTCATGACTGGCCTCCGACGGTTCGAGCCCACATCGCGCGCACATTGGTCGCGACCGCCGGGTCGAGCCACTCATCATTAATATATTCGGGATAAATTGCGAGCCGTTCCTTGAGGTCGAAACCCGCCCGAGCGCATCGCTCGCCGAGCCGCTCGATATGCGGCCATGGCGCTTCGGGGTTGACGTAGTCCTTGCTGAGCGGGGAGATACCGCCCCAGTCGTTGATTCCGGCGTCGAGGAACAGCTCGATTTGGCGCGGCGAGAGATTCGGCGGCGCCTGGACATTCATATTGGCGCCGAGCACGAGGCGCGCGGTCGCTATCGCGCGCGCCATGTCGTAGGCGTCGGGCTCCGGCGCATCGGCCATCGCGATCTCGGGCTTGGCGCGGAAGTTTTGGATGATCACTTCCTGGATATGGCCTTGGCGCTCATTGATATCGCGAATCGCAAGCAGGCTCTCGGCGCGCTCGGCGATGGTCTCGCCGATTCCGAGCAGCATGCCGGTGGTGAAGGGAATCTTAAGCGCGCCGGCCTCGTCGATCATCTTGATGCGGAGCGCGGGATCCTTGTCGGGCGCCGCCTGATGAACTCCGCCGCGCGCGCGAAGGCGCGGAGAGATGCTTTCGAGCATCAGGCCCATGCTCGCATTGAGCGGCCGCAGCATCCGCATTTCTTCGGTGGTCATCAGACCCGCGTTGGTGTGCGGCAGGAGGCCCTCGTCGAGTGCGATCTCGCAGGCGCGGCCGACGTATTCGATCGTCGTGCGCACGCCGAGCGATTCGAGCGTCGCGCGATATTCCTTGAAGGCGACTTCGGGCTTGTCGCCGAGACACATCAACGCTTCCTTGCATCCGAGCTCGGCGCCCCGTCGCGACCATTCGGCGATCTCATCAGGCATCATCGTCCACGCACCGGGGTCGCCGGGATCTTTGCGGAAAGTGCAGTAGGTGCATCGATCGCGGCAGAGATTCGTGATGGGCAGAAAGACCTTGCGCGAGTAGGTGACGATGTGGCCCTTGGCGCGATCGCGAAGCTCGGCAGCCGCGGCCATTACGGCGGGCAGATCCGCGTCGGTGCATTCGATGAGTGCGACAGCGTCGGCGAGGGAGAGGCGCGCGCCGGCCATCGCGCGATCGAGGATCGCGCCGAGCGGCTTGGCAGCAGGTGCGTTGGCGGTGGACGAAGTGTGAACGGACGCCATCGATCGCCTTATAGGCCATCAGATCGGAGGAGGCAACCCAGTTGCAATTTGAAACTTGCTACTTGAGCTCGTCGAGATTGAACACCGTTCGCGCGCGATGCAAATCGAGGAGCTCGACGTCCTCGGCGGACAATTTGCCGTTCTGGTTGTTGAAGATCGCGATCGCGCCGCGGAAATCAGGGCCGAGGATTCGCGCGATCGTGCGCAAGTCGCAATGCCAGAATTCGTCGGCATCCTTGGGCGCGATCTGATTCGCCTTCGGCAGCGCGGCGGCGATCGCCTGATGCTTCGGCGAGGCTGAATCGGCAAACACGAAGATATGCTGCGTCGTTACAGTCGAGCCTGTGAACTCGAGATCCGGCTTGCCGTAGGCGGCCTCGAGTTCCTTGACCGCCGCGTCGTAGGAGCGCGTCGGAGGCTTGTCGCTCCAGGGCGTGTCCATCTTGATGCCGAAAGTGGCGCGGCCATCTTGCTCGCTCGAGAACCAGAGCTCAATCGTGCGCCCGTCCTTGAGCGTCGTGTCGATATGATAGAAAGGCGATTCCTGCAGACCGCTCGACTTGACGTTATGCGCCAGATAGCCGCCGAAGTTGTGCGTCATGTGCGTGCCGTAGTCGCCCTGGTAGAGACCCTCGAGATACTGATTGTCGACCGCGTGCTCATCGCTCGCGGGCATGTCGAGCGGCACGCTGACGAGTCGGAGGCGATCGGCGGCGAAAGCCAACGTTGAGCGGGCGAGAATCAGGACAGCCGCGAGGGCGAGGGCTCGTTTCATGCGGCAGGGTTTTATCCTAAGTGCGAATCGGCGTCACGTCGCGGATAAAGAAAATCGCGTCGGTCTGGGAGGCGGGAGCGGTGTGGAGCGAGACGTTACCGTCCATCACGAGCTGCATCTCAGTCCGGAGCAATCGAGCACGAGGGTCGGTGCGATCGATGGGCAGCAGGAAGCATTCGCCTAGCTCGGCGAGAATCGCATTGAGGCTTCCAGCGACGAGACGGATTTCGTCCCTCAGGTCGGCGAACTGCTGACGATCGCGCCCTTTGCCGACCAGCATCCACGTCGCAAACACTACGCCGGGAAACATACGCGAGAGGAACTCGCCGAGCGGCGGTGCCGACTTGCCTCCGGGGCCCGCTGCGGCGCTCATGCCACGAATCGCGCTCGCGTCGCGGCATAGGTGAGCATCGTGACTGAGCAGCGTGATCCTTTCGCCGGGGCGCGCCGACGCGAGCTGGCGCATCACCTCGCGATGCATCATCAGCTCGCGCTCGGCCATCGCGGGGTTGAGATGCTCCCATCGCGTGATCGGAATGATCATCCGGAGATAGGCGAAGCTGTCGCGGAGCCACTGCATGAGGTGGGCGGCCTCTTCACCCATTTCGAAACCGAGCACGGCGCTGAGATGATCGCGCTGATTACGACATGATTCGAGCACCGAATCGAGACGGCGGATTTCGTCGTCGATTGATTCGCCGGGCACGCGGCGAAGGCCGTCGAGGATTGAGGCAACGGCTGAATCGTTGCGCGCAGCGTCGAGCATTGCCGCCAGATCTTCATAGGCGCATCCGGGCAGCGCATCGACGTCGAAGCCGAACCATCGGAGGCGATTGGCGCCGGAACCCAGCTGCGATGCGGCCGCACGCATCGTCTTGGCGAAGCGGACCTGCTCGGCGCGGAACTCGGCGAGCGGATACTTGTCGCCGTAGGAATCTTTCAGCACTCCCGTCGGCGTGTCGTCGCGATCGTCGCGCAGGCCACCGTGGTAGCCGTAGCTCGCGATGCGATCGAGGTACGACGAATTGCCGCCTTCGATGAAGTGATCGATGCATACGCCGTCGGTGCGGCTCAGCTCCTCGCCGATGCGCGTGAAGCCGTGCCGCGCGAGATACGTAAGCATCGCGGTGCGGTACGCGTACTTCTCGTGGATGAAGTGATCCGGCTCGCCGATGAATGCGAGGCGCTTGGCAGCGACAATCGAATCTAGCGGCGCGAGCTTCGCCGCGTTCTCGACAGGCGACACATTCAGATCGAGATGAATCGCGCGTTCGTGCGCGAACGCCTTGAAATCCTTGAGGTCGCGATTCCTGCTTCCGAACATGCTGACGGTCGCTGGTCTTCCGCGTGCCATTCCGTCATGAAGTACGAAGCCGATTCAAGGAGCCAAGGTCATGACGCGTGAAGATTCGAAACCGTTCGGCAATTCACCGCTCGCGCATACCTATTCGATCGTCGCGCGCGATGCCGACACTGGCGAGCTCGGCGTCGCGGTCGAGTCGCACTACTTCTCGGTCGGCTCGGTCGTGACGTGGGCCGAGGCTGGCGTTGGCGCAGTCGCGACGCAAGCGCTCGTGGAGCCGAGCTACGGCAAGCTCGGGCTTGACCTGATGCGCGCTGGCAAGAGCGCGCCCGATTCACTCTTGGGGCTCGTCGCGAGCGATCCGATGAACAACATCCGGCAGGTCGCGCTGGTCGATGCTGAAGGCCGTGTCGCGGCGCATACCGGATCGATGACGATCGCGGAGGCGGGTCATACAACCGGCGATGGATTCTCTGTCCAGGCGAACATGATGCTCCGCGCCTCGGTGTGGCCCGCGATGGCGGAGGCATACAAGTCTGCGCGCGGTGAGCTAGTCGATCGGCTGCTGGCGGCTTTAGATGCGGCCGAGGCGGAAGGCGGCGATATCCGCGGGCGGCAATCGGCGGCAATTCTGATCGTATCGGGCAAGAACACGGGCAAGCCATGGTCGGACAAGATCTACGATGTCCGCGTCGATGACGCGCCGGAGCCCCTTAGGGAGATTCGGCGTCTCGTTTCGGTCGCCCGCGCATATTCGCACATGCGCGCCGCGCTGACCGCGATGTATGCGGAAGACTTCGAGACGCACAACCGTGAATTCGACAAGGCCTCGCAGCTCCTCGGCAATAATCCGGAGATGCGCTTTTGGCATGCGATGGGCCTGCTCAGCGCCAAAAAGACCGAGCAAGGTATGGCGCTATTGCGCGCGGTAGCAGACGGTGATCGCAATTGGGCGACGCTTGCGCTCAGGCTGCCGCCCTTCATGCTGTCGGTGGACGATGCCACCCGCGAGCGGATTCGCAAGCTCGCCTGATCGCGTCACCAAAGCGACAATTCACACTTTTTGACCGCGAGCGTCCCTGCGATAAGCTGGATTGAAACGGTTTAGCGACAGGAGCACATGAGATGCCTGAGTCAATCGCGCGCGGAGAGCCCGAGGCTTCGCCACGCATCGAGTATGAACTTCAACTTTACTACTGGATGAAGCTCATCCGTGCGTTCGAGGACCGCGTCTCGCGGCTCCATCGACAGAACAAAATAGTTGGCGGTGTGTACTCCGGCGCCGGCCAGGAGGCGATCGTCACCGGCATCTGCGCGCCGCTCAG
This sequence comes from Candidatus Binataceae bacterium, assembly GCA_030037595.1. Lineage (GTDB taxonomy): Bacteria > Desulfobacterota > Binatia > Binatales > Binataceae > JASHPB01. Next base: position 2,033 of record JASHQJ010000357.1, on the reverse strand, counting down.
GGACGGCGACTTTGTCGCACCGCTGCATCGCGACATGGGCGTCTTTATCATGCGCGGCGTCGAGCCAGGCCGCCTGATGGCGCAGCTCATGGGCAAGGAGACAGGACTCTCGCGCGGCAAGGATTCATTCCTGCACGGCGGCGACATGGCGCACTTCGTGTTCGGCTCGACCTCGATGCTGGGCTCGTCTCTGCCCGTCGCGGTGGGGGCTGCGCTCAAGTTCAAGATGAAGCGCGATCCAAATATTGCCGTTGCATTCTTCGGCGAAGGTGCCTCGTCGCGCGGCGACGTGCACGAGGCGATGAACTTCGCCGGCGTGCATAAACTCCCCGTTTTGTTCGTGTGCGAGAACAATCGCTACGCGTACTCGACGCCGCTTGAGAAGCAGATGGCGATCGAGGACGTGGCCGATCGTGCCGAGGCTTACGGCTTCAAGGGTCACGTATGCTCCGGCAACGATCTGCTCGCGGTGCTCGAAGTTACGGAGCGCGTGGTGGACAAGGTGCGCGCGGGCGAAGGTCCGGCGCTGATCGAATGCAAGACCTACCGTTATCGCGGGCACAGCGAGCACGACGCAGCGCTCTATCGCGACAAGGAGGAATTGATCGAATGGGAGAGTCGCGATCCGATTCCACGATTTGAGTTTTACCTCGAGAAGAAAGGCCACGACATCAAGCGTATCCGCGAGCAGATCGACGGGAAGACGCACCAGGTCGTGCAGGAGGCGGTCGATTACGCTGAGCGGAGTCCGCTGCCTGATGCTAAGGAAGTCCTCGAAGATTTGTACGCGCCACCCCCAGCGCCTGTAACTCCGAGCTCGAATTCGAACTCGAACAACGGAGCGCGCTGAACGGTGGAACAAACCTACATCAAGGCAATCAACAACGCGCTCCACGAGGAGATGCGCCGCGACGAAAACGTCTTCATCATGGGCGAGGACGTGGCCGACCTCGGCGGCGCGTTCAAGGCGACGGAGGGTCTTCTCGAGGCGTTCGGCGAAGAACGCGTGATCGACACTCCCATTTCCGAAGCGCTGATCGTCGGCGCAGGAATCGGCGCGGCGGTGCTCGGGATGCGGCCCGTGGTCGAGATGCAATTCGCCGATTTCATTTCGTGCGCCTTCGATCAGATTGTGAACATGGCCGCGACGTTGAGTTATCGGCACGGTGGCAAGGCCGCATGTCCGCTCGTGGTGCGGGCGCCGTCGGGCGCAGGTGTGCACGGCGCTCTGTTCCATTCGCAGAATCCCGAAGCATGGTTTACACGCGTGCCGGGGCTCAAGGTGGTTGCGCCCGCGACGGTTTACGACGCGAAGGGTCTTTTGAAGAGTGCGATTCGCGACGGTAATCCCGTCGTGTATTTCGAGCACAAGCGTCTTTACCGCAGTATCAAGGAAGACTTGCCCGAAGGTGATTTCACGGTGCCGATCGGCGTTGCCGAGATTCGCAAGGAAGGCACCGATCTCTCGCTTATCACTTATGGCGGCACGCTCGGGCCAGCGCTCGATGCGGCGCGGATCGTCGAGAAGGAAGACGGCCTCGGCGTTGAGGTCCTGGATCTGCGCACGTTGCTGCCGCTCGATCGTGAGGCGATCCTGGCTACTGCGCGCAAGACCGGCAAAGTGCTGATCGTTCACGAGGATCGCCTGACCGGCGGAATCGGTGGCGAGATTGCTGCTCTAATCAGTGAGCATGCGTTCGAAGACCTCGACGGTCCCGTGCGACGCGTGGCCGCGCTCGACACGCACGTCGCCTTCAGCCCGCCGCTCGAGCAGGCAATCCTGCCCGATACGAACCGAATCCTCGAAGCGATCCGGAGCCTGGCAGCTTACTGATATGGCAATCGAAGTTACGATGCCGCAGATGGGCGAGAGTGTGGTTGAAGGCACTATCGCGAAGTGGCTGGTGAAAGAGGGCGACGTGGTCGCCGAGGATCAGCTGCTCGTCGAGATTTCGACCGATAAGGTTGACACTGAAATTCCGTCGCCGGGCGCGGGACGAATCTCGAAAATTGTCGCGGCCGAGGGGCAGACG
>JASHQJ010000356.1 GCA_030037595.1 Candidatus Binataceae bacterium | reverse complement strand
CGCGATTCAAAAAACCCTTGCCAGCGTTGAGGAATCCGGCGGTTCAGCATGAACTATTCAGCACAAAAAAATCGGTCGAATGTTTCACGTGAAACATTCGATACAACCGCGGCGATGGTCGGCAATGTTTCACGTGAAAAATCGACGCCGCAGCTAGCCGGCGACGGAGCGCAGAACACGGTAGAACGGCTCCAGTTCGCGATATGCGTCGAGCAGCTCGTCGCGGTCGAGGGCGAGCGCCTCGCGCACCGGCCATCCGAAACCGATATCGAGGATGCCACTCTTCTTCGCGAGCTCGCCGCCGGCCGACGCGAAAAAGTCCGCGCTCGCAGGGACGGTCTCGGGCAGATGCTCGAAATTCCACGCGTCGTAGCGCGCGATCTTCGTGCCACGTAATGCTTTCTCCAAATCGGCCGATTTCGCCACGATAAGTTGCGCCATCTCGGGTCGCTGGTCGGCCTCGATCTTGACCACTGCGCGCGCGTGCACTCCCGCCGCGGAGATGCAGAGCGCGAGATAGGGGTAGCGCTTGTAGCCGCGCGGCGACGGGCCAAACGCGGCGAACGATTCGCGCGGAGGATTCACCGTATTGCGCCGATGCGCGGTGACATGCGGAAAGAATTCCATCTTGAACCGGCGCGCGAGCTCAGGCGCGAGATCGTCGGCGAGGCGGAGCAGCTTCGGCCGTGCATGCTCATAGATCTTGGCCAAGCGCGGACCAAAACCCTCGACCTTGAAAATCTCGAAGTCATCGCGGATGAATCCGAGCCGCTTCACTCCCGCATCCTCCTTGCCGCTGCCGCCGCGCTCGCGGTAAGCCGCGATATTCGCTTCCCAGTTTTTGCCGTCGAATCCAATGATCGTCAGCGCTTCGACATCGACACCATCTACACAACGCGCGTTGACATCGATTTTGTCAGGATCGGAGCGCGGGATGTAAAAGGCTGCAACGCCGCAGGTACTGCAGAAATGATGCTTCGCGACTCCGGTGTTGAAGGTGTACGTCGCAAGCTCTTCCCACGGCGTCAGCAGCGTGAATGTTTCACTTGGAACGATCCAGTGGAGGTACGCCTTTTTTGAACAGATCGAGCAGTTGCACTGGTGCGCCGACCCGAGCCGGGGCGCCATCACCTCGAAGCGGACCTTGCCGCAATGGCATCCGCCGCTCTGCCGCACCGCGTCTCCGGTTTGGGCCATTTTCGTGTCCTCGGCTGATGACGCTAGCCTCGCCGCCCGCGATGTGCGATGCAAGACGCGAATTCCTGCCGGCTATCACGAGTGTTAGACTCAGATCCGATGAACGCCGCGCAGCCAACTACGCTCGCGGACTACGATTTCGATCGCGTCCTCTCCAGGAGCGCATGCGCGCCGCTCTGCCGCCGGATGCCGACGACCATGCAGGTCAACGTCGGCAAGCTTTGCAACCAGGCGTGTCATCATTGCCACGTCGATGCGGGTCCCAAGCGCACCGAGCAGATGACGCGCGCGACGGCGCAACGCGTGCTCGAGCTGCTTGCGAGCAGCGCCGAGATCACTACCGTCGATATCACGGGCGGCGCGCCCGAGCTCAATGCTAACTTCCAGTTAATCGTCGAGCGGGCGCGCGAGCTCGGCCGCGCGGTTATCGTGCGATGCAATCTGACCGTCACGCTGGTGCCCCGAATGGAATGGTTGCCGGAGTTGTACAAACGTAATCGCGTGACTCTGGTATGCTCGCTGCCCTGCTACACCGCGGCCAACACCGATCGTCAGCGGGGCGACGGCGTCTTCGACAAAAGTATCGTCGCACTGCGCAACCTCAACGCGCTCGGCTTCGGCACCGGCGAACTCAGGCTTGATCTTGCCTACAATCCGCTCGGGCCTTCACTGCCGCCCGATCAGCACGAGCTCGAGGCAACGTATCACGATGAGCTCGAGCGTAACTTCGGCGTGCACTTCGATCATCTGCTCACGATCGCGAATATGCCGATCGAGCGCTTCGCTCGCCAACTCGAGCGCGAGGGCCGCCTCGCCGACTACATGGGCCTGCTCGTCAATCATTTCAATCCGGCGACGGTTGAAGGTCTGATGTGCCGCGACCTCGTCAGTATCGGATGGGACGGGCGACTCTACGATTGCGATTTCAACCAAATGCTGGAGATTCCACTCGGCCGCGCTCCGCGCACGATCTTCGATATCGACGATCTGTCGGTAATCGACGGCGCCCTGATCGCGACGGGCTCGCACTGCTTTGGATGCACCGCAGGCGCGGGCTCGAGTTGCTCCGGCGCGCTCGCCTGAACCTGTCGCAACACCATCGTTTAGACTCGCCTTGGTGGCGCGCGAAATTGCGTGCTATGAGAGAGCGCTGAGCCGCGCGACGATCGCGCAATCCCGAGCGGAGTCGTTATTCGATGGCACCAAAAATTGATGGAACCTGCGATCCGAAATTCAACCGCGTCAAGGACGCGTTCGCCGAAAACTTCGAGCAGCGCGGCGAGGTCGGCGCAGCCGCGGCAATCACGATCGACGGCAAACCTGTAGTTGATATCTGGGCGGGTCACGCCGACAAGGCGAAGACCAGGCCGTGGACGCGCGACACTCTCGTCAATGTGTATTCGACGACCAAGGGCGTGACCGCGATCATCGCGCACCGGCTCGCTGGCGAAGGCAAGCTCGATATCGACGCTCCGGTCGCGCGCTATTGGCCCGAGTTCGCGCAGGCCGGCAAGGGGAAGATGCCGGTGCGGTTTCTTTTGAGCCATCGCGCCGGTCTTCCCGCGATCAGGAAACCCCTTCCGCCCGAGGCGATTTTCAGTTGGAGCCAGATGTGCGACGCGATCGCCGAGCAGGAGCCATGGTGGCAGCCCGGCACTGCGCACGGCTATCACGCCCTCACCTTCGGCTGGCTCGTCGGCGAAGTGATTCGCCGCATCAGCGGCAAGACGCCTGGCGCTTATCTGCGCGACGAACTCGCGGGTCCGCTCGGCCTCGACATGCATATTGGACTCGATGCGAAACACGACGCACGCACGGCCGACATGATTCCGTCGCCGCGGCCTGCGCCCGGCGAACCGAACCTGTTCGCCGATATCGCGAAGAACCCCGACACGGTGACCGCCAAGGCATTCATGAATCCCCCGATTATGTCGAAGCCGGGACTCGTCAACACGCGCGAATGGCGCGCCGCGGAGATTCCTGCCGCCAACGGCCACTTCACTGCTCGCAGCCTCGCGAAACTCTACGGCGCGATCGCGCGCGGCGGCGAGCTCAACGGCGTGACGGTGATGGCGGCGAAAGAAATTCCTCAGTGCTACGAGGAGCAGTCGAAGGGCAGCGATTCGGTGCTGGTTCTCTCTACGCGTTTTTCGCTCGGCTTCATGATGTCGCAACCCGGCGCTTCGCTCGGACCGAGTCCGAAGGCATTCGGACATCCGGGGGCGGGCGGCTCGCTCGGCATGGCCGACCCCGAGACGAAAATCGGTTTCGGTTACACGATGAACAAGATGCAGACCAGTATCCTGATCGATCCACGCGCGACCGCTCTGATCGATGCGCTTTACGCTTCGCTCTGAGAGCCGACGAGACGAACATGGCAGTTCAGGCCGAGGGAAGTTGCGACGCGCGCTTTCGCCGCGTTAAAGAGGTTTTTGAATCCAACTTTGCGAACGGCCTCGAGGTTGGCGCGGCGGTCGCGGCAACGATCGACGGCAAACCGGTCGTGGATCTGTGGGGTGGTCACGCCGACGCCGCTCGTACGCGGCCGTGGATGCGCGATACTCTTGTCAACGTCTTTTCGACGACCAAGGGTATCACGGCGATCCTGGCGCATCGGCTGGTCGACCAGGGCAAGCTCGATCTGGATGCCCCCGTGGCGCGCTACTGGCCTGAGTTTGCCCAGGTGGGCAAGGAAAAGATCCCTGTTAACTATTTGTTGAGTCATCGCGCGGGCCTCCCCGCCGTCCGCAAACAGCTCCCGCCCGATGCGTGGGTGAACTGGCCCGTGATGTGCGCGGCGCTAGCCGCCGAGACGCCGTGGTGGGAGCCGGGCACGCGGCACGGCTATCACGCGCTCACGTTCGGATACCTCGTCGGCGAGGTTATCCGGCGCATCACCGGCAAGACTCCGGGCGCTTATCTGCGCGATGAAATCACGGCGCCAAACTCGCTCGATATTCATATCGGAGTCGACGCCAGCTTCGATTCGCGTATCGCTGAGCTGGTGGGCGCGAAGCCGCCGCCCGGTACAGCCAAGGCCTTCGCGGAGATGGCGAGTGATCCTGAATCAATCACATACAAAGCAATCGCCAATCCCGTTCCTGTGGTCGATCCGAAGCTGGTCAACAGCCGCGCGTGGCGCGGCGCGGAGATTCCAGCCGCCAACGGACATGCGACCGCGCGCGATCTGGCGCGACTCTACGACGCGCTCGCGACGGGAGGCTCGCTCGCCGGCCGGCGGATTCTGACAACCGAGAGCATCGCGCGCGCATCCACCGAGCAGGCGATCGGCCCCGATGTCGTGTTGGGAGCGAAGACGCGATGGGGCCTCGGCTTTGCGCTCACCCAGCCGGAGATCCCGCTCGGGCCGAATCCGCGCGCGTTTGGTCATCCGGGCGCGGGCGGTTCGCTTGGATTCGCCGATCCCGATGCGCGCGTGGGCTTCGGCTACACAATGAGCCAGATGGGATCCGACGCGCTGCTCGACGGCCGCGCCGCGGCGCTGTTCAACGCGCTCTACGAATCGCTCTGATCGGATAAAAGAAGAAGCGGCGGCTGCCGCGGAGGATTCATTCGCATTCGTCAGGTGGCCGTAGCCGCGTGATCATGATGTCATTGATAGATGACCATGGTCCTCGACCAGCCGTTTCCTATTCTCAATGAGTAAACGTCCCAAGACCGCGCCCACTATCGCGGCCAAAGCGGGAGTTCCCTCCCCGCTCGGCGCCACATTCGACGGCGACGGCGTCAACTTCGCGCTGTTCTCCGAGAGCGCAACCGGAGTAACGCTTTGTCTGTTCGACGCCGGCGACGGGATGACCGAAGTTGCACGCCTCCCGCTCGTCGAGCGCACGCAGAGCGTCTGGCACTGCTACATCTCGGGACTGAAGCCCGGCCAGCGCTACGGCTACCGCGTAGAAGGCGCCTTCGATCCCGCCAATGGCCATCGTTTCAACTCCGCCAAGTTGCTGATCGATCCGTACGCTCGCGCGACCGACCGGATGCCGATCATGCACGAGACGACTTTCTCCTTCCGCCGCAGCGGTCCCGACGCGGATCTGAAAAAGGACAATCGCAACAGCGCGCCGGTCGCAGCGCGGAGCGTCGTCGTCGATCCGCATTTCGACTGGGACGGCGATACGCCGCCGAAAGTGCCGTGGTCTGACACGATCATCTACGAAGCACACGTTAAAGGCCTCACGATGCGTCATCCGAGCGTGCCAGAGCGGCTCCGCGGCACTTACGCGGGCCTCGCCTCGGCGCCGGTCATCGCGCATCTGAAGGAGCTCGGCATCACCGCGATCGAGCTGTTGCCGATTTATCAGTCGGTTGCCGAGAAGCGGCTCAACGACATGAGCCTCACCAACTATTGGGGCTATAACACGATTGGATTTTTCGCGCCGGATATCCGCTTCGCCGCGTGCAAGGGGATCGGCGCGCACATCAACGAGTTCCGCGAGATGGTGAAGGCGTTTCACCGCGCGGGAATCGAGGTGATTCTCGACGTGGTTTACAACCACACCGCGGAAGGCAGCCAGATCGGGCCGACGCTATGCTTTCGCGGGATCGATAACGCCGCGTACTACCGGGTCGATCCCGCGAACAAACGGCTCTGCGTCGAGACAACGGGAACGGGCAACGCGCTCAACATCATGCATCCGCGCGTGCTCCAGCTCACGATGGACAGCCTCCGTTACTGGGTGCAGGAGATGCACGTCGATGGGTTCCGCTTCGATCTCGCGACGACGCTCGCGCGCACGCGGATCGGATTCGACGGCCAGGCGCCGTTCCTCTCAGCGATCCTGCAGGACCCGGTGATGTCGCAGGTCAAGCTCATCGCGGAGCCGTGGGATATTGGCGAGGGCGGCTACCAACTGGGAGGTTTCCCGCCGGCGTGGAAGGAATGGAACGGCAAGTATCGCGACAAGGTGCGCGACTTCTGGCGCGGCGCCGATGACACGATGGCGGAGTTCGCGTCGCGCTTCACCGGCAGCTCGGATCTCTTCCAATGGAATGGGCGCGCGCCGCAGGCGAGCATCAACTTCGTCACCTGCCACGACGGCTTCACGCTCACGGACGTGGTCTCCTACAACCAGAAACACAACGAGGCCAATGGCGAGCAGAATCGCGACGGCGAGAGCAACAACCGCTCGTGGAATTGCGGCGCCGAGGGTCCAACATCCGATCCGGTGATCAAGGCGCTCCGCCGGCGCCAGCGCCGCAACTTCATCGCGACCATGATGATTTCGCAGGGCGTGCCGATGATCCTCGCCGGTGACGAGATCGGCCGCAGCCAGCAGGGCAACAACAACGCCTACTGCCAGGACAATGAAATCTCGTGGATCGATTGGGCCAATGCCGACAGCGAGTTCCTCGATTTCACCCGCGCCGTGATCGCGATGCGCCGGGCGCATCCCGTGTTCCGGCGCCGCCGATGGTTCAGCGGCCAGGTGCGCGGTGGCAGCAAGTTGAAGGACGTCGGATGGTTTCGACTCGACGGCAATGAGATGTCGATCGGCGACTGGAGCGTCGGTTTCGCCAAGTCGCTCGGCGTTTTCATCAACGGCGCCGCCCTCGATGACGGCAAGGGCAACGGCGCACTGGGCGACGAAAGCTACCATGTGATCTTCAACGCCGGCGCAGATGCACTGGATTTCGTGCTGCCGCCGCGCACTTGGGGACGGCGCTGGGCGAAGATTCTCGACACGACGGAGCCGCTGCCGAAGGAGATCGAGGATTCGCTCGGACCGGGAGTGAAGGTTCACGTCGCGGGCCGCTCGATGGTGGTGCTGCGAAGGACAGTGGCGTAGCGCGAAGTCTTTCTGAATATTCTCGCCCGCGGCAGACGCCTCGGGCGGCAGCCGCGAGCTGGGAGAGCGACTTCCGCCGATCGCGTCCGCCGCGGGCGAGGCTATTTCAGATTCGCGTCCGCCCTTGTCTCATCCCGTCACGCGGTCCAAGAACCTGCGCACCGCCGCGTTGAACTCGTCGGGCTGGTCGATATTGGCGGCGTGGCCGGCGCCCGCGAGCACGACCTTTTCCGCGCCCGGAATTTTCGCCGCCATATAATCGGCCGACGGCACGAACTGTTTGTCATTCTCGCCGACCAGCACAATCGTCGGCACCCTGATCGCCGGCAGCGACTCGATCACGCTGCCGTCACGCTGCGCGAGCATCCCGCGCGCCGCGTGCGCGAGGCCCTGCGCGCTCCTATGATGCGCGAGCCGCACCTCAGCTCCAGGCATCGCGCCTTCGAGGCCCTTCTCTTCGAGCGCGCGCGCCATGTTGCCGGCCATCTTGTTCCATTCGTTCCGCGGCTCGTCCTTCTTGTAGCCGGGACCCGTGTCGAAGAGCATCAGCGCGATGGTCCGCTCAGGATGCGCGAGATGAAACGCGAGCGACATGAAGCCTCCCAGCGATAGCCCGCCGATCACCGCGCGGCGCGCGCCGCAGGCGTCGAGGATCGCCGCCATGTCAGCGACAGTCGTCTCGTGCGAATACGCCGCGGGATTATCCGGCGAGTCGGAGCGATCGTGCCCGCGCATATCCCATGAAATGATTTGGTACTTGTCCGCGAGCGCGCGCGACTGTCCGGCCCACATCCTGGCGCTCGCGCTGTAGCCATGACTCAACAAAACAGCGGGGCCTCCGCCGTGATGCTCGTAGTAGATTTTGACGCCTGCGCGATCGATATAGGGCATAGATCCTCCGCGTGAGCGCGTGCGACAGGCACGCTCCCCTCGACGCTATTCCACGAACTGGGCGTGGCTTGCAAATGGTGTGCGCGCTGACTTGAGAAACTGCGGATCGCCAACTTGCCGTCCATCAAAAGACGTAATAGCGTCGCTAAGTTACCGTCTAGTCTCGGGAGCCATAACTTCAGCCGGATCGTAAACTTCAACTCAACAAGGGAGGACCGTACATGGTCGGACTAGAAGAATGGATGGCGCCGCGGCAGAAGCTCCATGACCGGCACATGCGCGCGGCAAACTCGGCTGCGCGTGCAGCGGCAGACGCGGCGAATAAGATTCACGGCAATATCGACAAGATTCATTCACACGCGTTGAAGGTCGCCAATGCCGTGCTGCCGGGCAAAAGGCGCGCGGGCAAGGGCGGAGCGACGGTGCACGAGGTGCTGAAGACGCTCGATGGGATGGGCAAGCGGATCGTGGGCGCGGGGCCACAGAAATTATCGCCGGCGCAAATCAAACAGCATCACAACAACGTGCGCGCCATGATTCGGCTCTTCAAGCGGAACTCGGCGGACGCGAAGAAGATGTCGAAGTCGTTCGACGACATCGTGGTCCGTTTCGAATCGATCCTGAAGATGACCAGGAAATAACGATCGCGCTCCGGACCTAGCTCGGTTCCCAGCGGGGGGCACCGGCAGGAGCGCTGCAGGCGGCGCTAAGACGTTTCTCGGATGGACGCAGGAACAACTTCTCAGCCCCCCGGTTTCGAGCCCGCAAGCGGCGCGCCGGTTTTCGTCGGCCGCGGCCGCGAGACGGAACGGCTTCACGCCGCAGTTGAGGGACTCGCTGCCGGCCGCGGCAGCCTGGTTCTCGTTTGCGGCGAACCGGGTATCGGCAAGACGAGGCTCGCGGATGAAACCGCGAAATTCGCGGAGACGCGCGCGATCCGCGTGCTGTGGGGCCGATGCTGGGAGGCGGGCGGCGCGCCGGCGTTCTGGCCGTGGGTCGAGGTGCTGCGCGCGCTGGCCGCGACGATCGAACCCGCGCGGCTTTTGAAAAGCGCCGGCGCGGGCGCTTCGGAAATCGCGCGGTTGATTCCCGAGGCCGGGCTGGAGGCGCTCGCGTCGGCTCCCCAAGCCACTCCGAGTGCGGTGCTCGCGAGCGCCGAGCCGGGCGCGGAACGTTTTCGCCTCTTCGACGCCTGCGCGACGCTGCTCCGCGTCGAGGCGGGGCTCGCACCGCTCCTGATTATCCTCGACGATATTCACACCGCCGACATGGCGTCGCTCCTCTTCCTGCGCTTCGTCGCGCGAGCACTCCGCCAGAGCCGCATCATGATTATCGCGACCTACCGCGATAGCGAGGTGCGGCTCGCGCCGGCGATGGCCGATCTCGTGAGTGAGATCAGCCGCGAGGGCGTTGTGCTGTCGCTGCGTGGAATCGAAGAGCCCGAGGTCGGCCGCTTCGTCGAGATCGCGGCGGGTGACACGCCAACGACGGCAATGGTGTCGGCGCTGTATCGAATCACGGAAGGCAATCCGTTCTTCGTCACCGAGATCGTGCGGCTGCTAATCGCTGAAGGCCGAATCGATGCGTTGCGCTACGACATGCCCGGCACGTTCACGATTCCGGACGAGGTGCGCGTCGCGATCCGGCGCCGCCTTGATCTCGTGTCGGAGCCAACACGCAAGGTGCTCGAGCTGGCGTCGGTGATCGGGCGTGAATTCGATCTGCCGTTGCTCGAGAAGATCGCTGATGTCTCGACCGAGGATTTAATCCATGCGCTCGACGAAGCTGCCGCCGCCGGAATTGTCCGCGAGGCAGCGGGCGTTGCGGGCCGCTACCTGTTCGGCCACGCGCTGCTCGGAGAGACGGCCTACGCCGATCTGCCGAAGCTCCGCCGCCAGCAACTACATCGCCAGATCGGCGACTCGATCGAGGAGCTGTATCAATCCGATCTCGATTCTCGCCTCTCGCAGATGGCGCATCACTACCTGAAGGCGCTGCCGTGGGCCAAGCCGGACAAGGCGATCGAATACGCTGAGCGCGCCGCGATCCGCGCCGACCAGATTTTTTCGCACGAGGAGGCGGCGCGGCTTTACGGCATGGCGCTCGAAGCGATGGAGCTGCAGGCGGCGGCCGATCAGCAAAAGCGCTGCAAGCTGCTGCTAAGCCTCGGCGAGGCGCAGTATCGGGCAGGGTTCAGCGACGAGTCGCGCGCCACATTTCAGCGCGCCTCGGAAATCGCGCGGCGGATCGAAAATCCCCAATGCCTCGCGCGCGCCGTGCTCGGTATCGGCGTGATGCCGACCGACCCGACCGTGATCGATCAGACGCGGCTCGCGCTCATCGACGAGGCGCTCCGCTCGGTGGGTAACCAGGATACGTCCGCGCGAGCGATGCTGCTCGCATGCGAAGCCTGGGAGCTGCACTGGTCGGTGGATATTGCGCGGCGCGACGCGCTCAGCGACGAGGCGGTTGCGATCGCGCGGCGGCTCGGCGATCCGTCAACGCTGATCTACGTGCTGGTGCATCGGCATCTGGCGCTATGGGGACCGGATAATCTGAAGGAGCGAATCGCGATCGCGCACGAGATCGTGGCGCTCTGCGCGCGCTCGAACAACCATCTGTGGGCAGCGCGCGCGCGTTACCTGCTGATCGCTGACTTGTTCGAAGCAGGAGATATCGCGGGCTACGACGGACTTATCGAGGGCTTCACGCAACTCAAGCAGGCGGCGTGGCTGCCGCTTGCGTATCGCGAACGCGCGCTCGCGGTGCGCGCTCTCATGGACGGACGCTTCGCCGACGGCGAGGCGCTCGCGGAGCAGGCGCAGGCGATGGGCCAGCAGCTTAGGCGCCGCGCGCGCAACGCATTTTTCTTTTTCCAGTACGCGCTCCGCCGCGCGGAGGGGCGCTTCGCCGAAGTCGAACCGACCCTGAAAAAGATGATCGGGCGGATGCCGAGCAGCCTCGCGACTTTGATGCTCTATCGGAGCTGGCTCGCGGCGGGCTACGCGGAGAACGGCGCGATCGCGGAGGCAACCGCAGAGTTCGAAGCTCTGCCGCAACAGGATTTCAGCGCGCTTCGGCGTGACGAAACCTGGCTCGTGATCATGGCGATGCTGGGCGTAGTGTGCCGCGCGATCGGCGACAAGCGGCGCGCCGCGATCGTTTACGAGCAGCTCCTACCGGTCAAAGATCACCACGCGGTGCTCGAGCTCAACGCCTGTCTCGGACCCGTTTCGCACTTCCTCGGGATTCTCGCTGCCGCGCTCGATCGCAAGGAAGACGCGATGCGTCATTTCGACGAGGCGTTAGCGTTTGCCCGGCGAATGAACGCGCGGACCTACCTCGCGCCGACGCTGTATGAATACGCGGCGCTGCTGCTCGGCAGGAAAGCGGCGGCGGAGCGCGAGCGTGGGCTGATGCTCGCGCGTGAGGCGCTTCAAATCGCAAGCGCGATTGGAATGCGCGCGATCGAGGCGAAAGTCAAGGCCCTTGTCGAGGGTGCCGCACCTGCTGGCGCGTCCGCTCCTGGAGCAACCACGAAAGCAGACGAACTTGCGAAGTCTGCAATCGCGCGAAACCTGTTCCGCCGGGAAGGTGAGTACTGGACGATTGCGTATCGCGGCGAAGTCTTTCGCCTGAAGGATGTCAAAGGCCTCGGCTACCTTGCGCATCTGCTGCGTTATCCGGCGCAGGATTTCCACGTGCTCGATCTGAGCGGACTCAGCGGCGGTGAGGCGGCCGACAGTGGAGAGAGCGAAGACGCGGACGCAGTTGATGTTGCCGCAGGGAACCTCGAAGTCCGCCGCGGACCGTCGGTCGATGCGGGCGAGGTTATCGATCAGCAGGCCCGCGAGGCGTATCGCGCGCGGCTCGTGGAGCTTCGCGCGGAAATCGAAGAAGCACGCGAACTCGGCAATATCGATCGCGCGGACGAGTTGCAGGAGGAAGTCGATCAGATCGCGCGCCATTATTCGGCCGGCGTCGGGCTCGGCGGCCGTCCGCGCCGGGCAGCGTCGTCCTCCGAACGTGCGCGAATCAACGTCGGCCGGGCAATCCGATCGACGATCGATCGAATCGGCGAGCAGTGCCCCCCGCTGGGTGCGATGCTTACGAAGTCCATCAAGACGGGCACCTATTGCAGCTACTCGCCGGCCGAGATCGATTTGAACGACTGGGACCTCTAGTCGCGCGCGATCATTAAATTTCGTCGAATAGTAACAATACCATCCGCGAGGAATGGGCATCGCGTTCATTTGTTACAACGCAGTCCTTCACGCTGGGCAGCTGCGGGAACAAACTGCCTTCCAGAGTTGTTTTGGCTGTTCAGGGAGGAAGCAACATGAACCCGCGCAGAAGGAATTGGCTATTATCGGGATTGGCCGCGATCGCGGTGGCGCTTCTGGCGGCGCCGGTCGCAGCGCACCCGTTGATTTCGTTTATCCATGCTTTCACCATGGTCACTCAGGGCGTCGCAACGGCGCCCGGCGCAGGCTTCGAGGCGAACGATCAGAATCCATATGGCGTCGCCGTCGTGCCGAAGTCGATCGGCAATCTGGTCAAGGGCGACATTTTGGTCAGCAACTTCAACAACGGCGGCAATCTGCAGGGCACTGGCAGTTCGATCGTCCAGTACTCGCCCAACGTTCAGAGCCAGACCACTTTCGCTGAGATCAACGCCAAGACTCTACCGGGCGATTGCCCGGGCGGCGTCGGTCTTACGACTGCGCTGGTCGTGCTGAGGACCGGATGGGTCATTGTTGGTAGCTTGCCCACCACGGATGGAACGATTGGAACGGTCGGTGCCGGATGCCTGATCGTACTCAACTCGAAAGGCGTTCCGGTTGAGACGTTCTCGGGCGGCGTGATCAACGGTCCGTGGGACATGACGGCAACTGACAACGGCGCCTCCGTGACGCTTTATTTCACTAATGTTTTGAACGGCGATGTCGCCAGCGCACATGCCGATACTCTGGTGGAGGCGGGAACCGTAGTCCGGATGCAGCTGTTCATACCACCTCTAGGACTGAAGCCGCCGATCGCGAGCCAACCAATCGTGATCGGTTCAGGCTTTTCAGAGGAGAACGATCCGGTAGCGCTTATCATCGGACCGACCGGAGTCGGGTTAGGCCGCAACGACACGCTGTACGTTGCTGATACGGTCAAGAGCCGTATCGCCGCAATCTCCAATGCCTCGACTCGGTTCTTGAGCGCGGGAACCGGGAAAACTGTGAGCAGCGGCGACAATCTGAACATGCCGCTCGGTCTCGCGATCGCGCCGAATCATGACATCCTGACGGTGAACGCGGGCAATGGGAATATCGTCGAGACTACGCCGAGTGGTACGCAGTTCACCAACACTTCGGCAAATCCAATCGGAAATGGTCCAGATGATGGCTCGGGCGAATTGTTCGGGCTCGTTGTTGCTCCCGGAGGCGCCGGCATCTACTTCGTCGATGACGACGAGAATCAGCTCAACCTTCTCAACTAGAGCCAGTCGTCACCTCTACGCAGCCCCTGCTCATCGCGGATGAGTGGGGGCTGTGTTTTTGATCGAGCGCCGAACGTATAACCTCCCCGCCAATTCGTGTAAAAAGTTGCCCTGTGAGCAGGCGAGCCTGGGCCGGTTTCGGAGCGCTGCCGCTCGCGGCGCTCGCGATTGCAGCTTGCGGTGCGTGCGATCCGATTATCACGATCGCGGGCGCTAACTTCCCGAGTTGGCTTTGGTGCATGATCGTTGGAGCGATCCTTGCGGCCGGCCTACGTCCGTTGCTGGTGCTGGCGCGCCTCGAACCGCATCTTGGTCCGCTCACGATTTTCTATCCGAGCCTGATCGCGATGTTCGCAATGATTGTCTGGGTCATCTTCTTCAACCGCGTGTGAATGATGGTCGAACGGGCAGAAAGCGGTCTTGGCGTCCGAATCGGCGCGAAAATCGTCGCCGCAGCCGTTTACGTGGTGACGATCGCGCTCGCAATCTATGTCACGCGCATCTACCTTGATTTCCCGCAGACCGATGACGCATACGTGCGCGCCAACACTGTCGGTATCGCGCCGCACGTGAGCGGCCCGATCGTCGAGCTGCCCATCCGCGACAATCAGCACGTCAAGCAGGGCGATCTCCTGTTCATCGTTGATCCGCGCCCGTATCAGGCCGAGCTGGACGCCGAGCAGGCCAACCTCGATCTGACCGATTTACAGATCAACGCCCTCGACAACTCGATCGCCGCGGCGAAAGCGAAGCAGGCCGAGCTTGAAGCGGATCGCGAATACGATCAGCAATACCTCGCGCGCATCGTCCCGTTGCTCAAGGACAATTTCGTCACGGCCAACGATGTGTCAAATGCACGGAGCAAGCTCGCCGCGGCCAACGCCGCTGTCGCCAACGCACAGAGCGAAGTCGCGCGCGCAACCAACGAGCTTGGCAAATACGGCGATATCAACGCCCGCCGCAAGGCCGCAGAGGCGGCGCGATACAAGGCGAAGCTCAACGTAGATTATTGCAACGTGTACGCGCCGTTTGACGCCTATGTCACCAACCTCAATATCGCGGTGGGGCAATATGCAAACGAGGGTAAGCAGGTGCTGAGCCTCGTCGATAACCGTCACTGGTACGTGCTCGCGAATTTCCGCGAAACCTTCCTCGCGCGTATCCGACCCGGGATGAACGCGAGCGTCTTCCTGCTTGGCTACCCGAACGTGCGCTTTCACGGCCGCGTCGAGGGCGTGGGCTGGGCACTCTTCCAGGACAACGGCGCAACGGTCGAGGGACTGCCGCGCGTCGAGCCGACGCTCAACTGGGTTCGCCTCGCGCAGCGCTTCCCGGTGCGGGTCACGCTTGAGGATTCCAATCCGGCGTATCCCTTTCGGATGGGCGAGACGGCGGTCGTGACAATCACCGGTAACCCGCAGTAAAACGGCTCGCCGAGGGTTCATGGTCTCGCCTCTGGCGCGATGGCTCCTGTAGCGAACGATACGGCCGCGGCGGAGATCAGAAGCTCTGCCTTGCTCTGGATAATCGTGAAGCGCGCCGACGCGAGCTCACGCTCGGCGGACAACAAGTCGATGATATTGACGAGGCCGAGACCGTAGGATCTGAAGTTCGACCTGTAAGACGACTCGGACGCCGCAAGCAGCGCCTCTGCATACTCGTATTTACGGCGTGCGGTCAGGTAGCTGTAGTAGGTGCGCCATACGCTCGCGGCAACGTCGAGTTCGGCGCTCGATAGATCCGCGCGCGCCGCTTCACGCTCGGCCTCGGCCTCACGAATCGAATTGACGCGCGAGAATCCGGTGAACACGTCCCACTTGAGCGTAACGCCGGCGCCGTACTCCGGCGCCATCGCAGTGAAGGTCGGGGTTTCCGGATTCGATAGCCGATAGGTGAACGCCTGCCCGCCGTAGAAGCTCGTGAAGCCGAGCGTCGGGTAGAGTTCGGCGCGCGCAAGGGCGACGTCGGCCTGCTTCGCGCGGACGGTCGAAACCTTGGCCGCGAGATCGGGCCGCGCGCGCACAGCGCTATCAATCAGTTGCTCGACATCAGCGCCTAGTGAACTGGGTACCGGCTGACTGCCGAGCCGCTCGACATCTGGCGCGTCGCCCGCGCGCACCCCCAACGCCACGGCGAGGTCAGCCTGCGCGAGGCTAACGGCGAGGCGCGCGTTCTCCAGATCGTAACCCGCCTGCGCGTCACGCTGGCGCGCGAGCAGAACCTCCGGCTGCGTCGCGACGCCGTGCTGCTGGCGGCGTTCCGCATTCGTGCGATCGGTGGTGGCAAGCTTGAGCGTCGCCTCGGCCGCATCAACTCCCGCCTCGGCCGCATCGAGTTCGTAGTACGATCGCTCGACGTTGAACGCTACCTGCTGCACGGCGCGATTGAAGAGCAGGTTAGCCGCGATCACCTCGTTCAATGCTGACGACGCGGCCGCATCGCGGCGACCGAAATCCAGCAAATCGTAGTCGAGCGAGACCTGGTTGCGGCTCTGCCAGGTCTTCAGCGTCCCCCAATGCTTTGGCACCAGATCGACCAACCGCTGATAGCCGTTTACGCTTTGAGTACTAATGACCGGATAAAACGGAGCGCGCGCCTTGCCCGCTGCGGCGGCAGCGGCTTCAGCTGATTGCCACGCCAATCGCGTCGCAGGATTTCTCTTCAGAGCCAGCTCGATCAACTCGGAGAGGGCGTAGCGGCGGCCGCGTTCCGGCGTCGGGAAGTTCTCGGACATTGCGGCCGCGGGCGGAGAAGCGACCAATGGCTTGGCATAGGGCGGTGGCGACCACTCACGCTCGACCGCTGCTGGAGCCCATCGGCGGGGATTCAACTCGGGCTGATCGGCATAGTTGGAGCATCCGAGGAGCGCGAATGGCGCAAGGACGGCGACCGCGAGGGCACGTCTCACGATCCGAGCCGCAGCCCCGGACGGCGTCGATGACTGGCTGGCGATTCGATAAAAGTGCATAACGATTCCACCGAGTGACTATTGCGTTTACAAAATCCCGTGCGTCCCTAAGCTCATTGAAAACGGGCACGAGGTCTAGCGCGCTCAGGACCTCAACCGATGGCTTCGCTGGATAGCACGATCGCCCCGCCGCCGGTCGCGGACACTGCGCCGCGCGACGTTGGGCGCGAGTCACTTCGCGTGATACTTAGGTCGTGGCGCGCGGAGCTGGTGCCGTTGCCCGGGCGATGGCGCCGCGCCGCGCGGGTCGCCTTCGTGACCGCAGTGGGAGCGGCCATAATGGCTGCGGTGCAGATCGTCAATCCGCTCGGCGTGACTCTGCTCTTGAGCTTCGCCGCGCCCGAGTCGGCCTTCAGCGTACGCACGGGTGTCACTTTTCTTATCGGCACTGCCGCCGTTCAGCTGATCACACTTTTCCTGATTGGCGGTCTCGTCGATCTTCCGGTCGCGCACGTATGGGTCTTCATCGCCTACGTCGCCCTCAGCACTTACTTGATTTACGGCGTTTCGCGCATCGGCAGGCTCTGGCTATGGGCGCAGATTCCGTCGGTCACGGCCTTCTACATGGTGATTTTCGAGCGTCGCGGGCTTGGATGGGACAACGCGCAGATGTTCGCCGGAATGACGATCGCTGTCGTGCTGCTCTGGCTCTTCAACAATGTCATCTGGCCGGAGCCTGCGGCATCGGTGCTGGCGCGCTCGCTCAAGAACACGCTCGATCGATCGCGGCGAAGGCTCAAGCTGCTGCTCAAGATTTTCCTTGCTGAAGATGGGGCGCGGCCGGAGCACGATCGCGGCGTCGCGTCGAAACTCGCCTATCATCTCGAACTGCTGCGTCCCGCTACGCGCGGCGCGACGAGCGTTCGCGTTCCCGCCGGGTTGCTCGCCACGGTGATGGTGGCAGAGCGCATTCACAATGAAATCGATCGACTATGCGTACCCGCTTGCACACAGCCGGATGGCGCATTGACGGAAGCGGCGAAGCGGGAGCTGCGTGATGCGGCAGGCTCACTCGACATGGCTCTCGGGCGTCACATCGCGCGGCTCGGCGAACGGGGCGAGTCCGCGACTGCGCACGATGAGGCGCTCGCCACAGCGCGGTCGTCATTTGCGCGCCTTCGCCGTTCGAACTTATCGGACGAAATAGGAGCGCCGGACGCGCAACTCGCCGCCATCACAAATCATCTCGACAACATCGCGGCGCTGCTCGAGGTCAAAGCGGCGGAACTGCCGCCGGTGACGCTGCCGCGCTCGGCGAGGCAGCCGAAATTTCATCTCAAGCCCTTCCTCGTGCGATTCAGCGTGCGGCATACGGTCGCGATGACGATCGCATTCGTCGCCGGACTGCTCGACAACAACATCGCGCTGCACGCCGCCCTTTGGCTCCTCATGATTGGCGGACCGCCGAGCCACGGCGCGACCGCACGGAAATTCACGATGCGCGCGATCGGCTCGACGTTCGCCCTGTCGGCGGCCGTGCTCGGAACGATGGTGCTCGCGCCGAACTTCATCTCGCTGCCGCCTTATGCGCTCGCGATTTTTGTCGGCGTCCTGTTGATGACCTATCTCGGCGAGGGCGGCGGCGAACTCTCTTACCTCGCGATCGGCGGAACCGCGTTCGTGATCGCATTCACGGGACCGGGGCCACGCTCCGAAGTTATCGGTTCGATCTGGACGATCTGGGGCATCAGCTTCGGCATGATCATCCGCGCGATCCTTTCGGTCGTGTCGATCGAGTTGCCAAACCGCACGCTGGCCGAGGAATTCGAGCGTCCACTCGCCGCGCTAGTGAGTCTCGCACCGGTCCGCGAGGCAAGCAGGAACGATGACATCGCGTTCGCCGCGATGGAAATGATCGGCGGAATCGAGGAGATGCTGTCGGTGGCGACCGACGCGCAGCTCCAGGGGCGCTCGACCTGGATCGACGCGCGCACGCTGGTCGATGCGCTCGACACGACGCGGCGGCTCGCCTTCGCGCTCGCGAATCTTGCGATGGTTGTAGATCGCGGCGGTCGTGCGCGCGAGGCATTTGACGACGCGGTTCGCTCGCAGCTCGAATCGTGGCTCGAACGCCTGCGCGCTCAGCTCGCGCCGGGTGCGCTGACACCCGCACCTCTTCGGACGATGGTGCAAGACACACCTGCCTTGGATGTCGCGGCGATGCTTGAGGAGACTCGGATGAAGGAGTCAGCAGCGAGTGTCGCGGCCCGCGAGCACATCGCGAATCTGCTTCGAACCCTCGAGGATCAACTGACGCGGGTCTCGCTCCGCTAGCCCGATTGCCTCTCAGACGGAGACCTCAGCGTAGCCGAGCGCGGCGTGCATCCCGTAGCCGAGCAGCCGCCGCAGTTCTTTGGGCAGCGTGCGGGCGATGTCGGGCGGCACGTCGAGGTAAAGATTCTCCTCCTGCCGGAGCCACCCGAGCGAATACGAGAGGAATGTGCCGAAGCGCCACTCGTTGGTTCGATTCGCGCCGGCGCCGTGCAACGTTCGGCCCATCCAGAGGAAGAGCGACCCCGCCGGCATCTCCGCCGCGGTAACTTCCGATTCGCGCGCCTTCCGCAAGACGGGCCATCGATGACTCCCCGGCACGACGCGCGTCGCGCCGTTGGCCTCGGTGAAATCCGTCACTGCCGCCATGCTCGCAAGCACCAGGTTCGGCCGCGGCATCGCGATGTAGTCGAAAGGACCCTCCTCGCGGTGGAGCACCTGCACCTCGGCGCCGGGACCGATGATGAGCGCGGAGGTCGCGTGGATTTGGTAGCGCGCGCAGTTGGGCTTCAAAATCAGGTCGCAAACCCCGAGCAGCGTCGGATTCATCACCAGTGCCTGGTATGCGGCCGACTTGGCGACGAGACCGGGGATGCGCTTGGTGTTGCCGGGATAGAAATCCGATGCGCCGGTCTCGGCTAGATGCTCATTCATCGATTGTATCGAAGTTGGGGCGCGTTCGACGTGCGGCGCGAGCTCGCGCTTGAGCTCGCTGCACCATGCGTCATCGAAAAGGCGCTCGACGACGACGCATCCATCGCGATCGAGGCATTCGGCGATTTCCTCTGCGCTGGCGTCGCGAGCAACTGTTGGTATTCGCGGCATCGGAGTCTTCCTCCCGCATCAGAGAAGATTGCGCGGGGGGCGCCACACCGCAAGCGCTCGGCTAGTCAACCGCCGGCGCGGATTGCTCGGCGGTAGCGACCTCGAGTTCCGCTTCATTCGGACGCCGCCGGCCACTGACCTCTTCGCCGGCGTGGTGTTCGAGCGGGATATACATCGCGGTTGCGATCAGCGCGAGCACGCCCGTGATTACGAAGGGCCAGGTGAAATCGCGCGCGGAGAGCGTCGCAACGTTGCGCCCGCCGAGGCTCAAGTGCAGCAGCAACGCCGCGCTGGCGACGCCGAGGCTCAGGAAAAGTTGCTGCGCCATGCTCGCGAGGCTGCTCGCGTTGCTCATCAGTTCGTTGGGCACGTCGGCATAGGCGAGCGTCCCAAGCGCGGTGAACTGCAGCGAGCGGAAGAATCCCCCCAACAGAAGCGCGAGCACGATTATCGCATACGGCGTGGTAGGCCTGAACAACGCGTAGCTCATCATGATGAACGCGCAGATCACGCCGTTACTGAGAAGAACACTTCGAAAGCCGAAACGCCGAATGATCGGCGGCGCCGTGGCTTTCATAAAAAGCGCTCCCGCTGCACCGGTGAAAGTTATCAACCCCGAGGCAAACGGAGTCAGGCCGAAGACGAGCTGCAGCAGCAAGGGAAGCAGGAAAGGCAACGCGCCGATGCCCATGCGGAACAGTCCGCCGCCGACGGTCGCGATGTTGAAGGTCGGAATCGAGAGCAGCTTGAGGTTGATAATCGGGTAACGGACGCGGCGGGCGTGAAGAACGTACAGCGTGGCGCAGAGCGCGCCGCCGCCGAGAACTGCGGCGACAATGGTGTTCGGCAGCATCTCGCGCCCGACCATCTCGAAGCCGAACACCATTCCGGCGAGGCCGGTCCCTGTCAGCAGGAAGCCGAGCAGGTCGAGCGGCCACACCTCGTCCTCGCGGATATTCGGAATGTAGAGCGTGACCAGCGTGATGCCGATGATCCCGATCGGTACGTTGATGAAGAAGATCCATC
>JASHQJ010000355.1 GCA_030037595.1 Candidatus Binataceae bacterium | reverse complement strand
CGAAGGCACCAACTGTGAGAATCTGCCGGAGACTCACGCGTTTCTGCGCGAGCTCAGAAGTTACATCGAGGCGAACTTTCCGAACCGGATGCTGCTGGCCGAGGCTAATCAGTGGCCCGAGGACGCCGTCGCGTATCTGGCGGAGGGAAAGGAGTGCCAGATGGCATTCCATTTTCCGTTGATGCCGCGAATCTTTATGTCGGTGCGGATGGAAGATCGCTACCCGCTGGCCGACATATGGGCGCAGACGCCCGATATCGATCCGAGCTGCCAGTGGGCGCTGTTCCTGCGCAATCATGACGAGTTGACGCTCGAGATGGTGACCGACGAGGAGCGCGACTACATGTATCGCGCCTATGCTCAGGAAGCGCGGATGAGGATCAACGTCGGAATTCGCCGCCGCCTCGCACCACTGCTCGGCAACAATCGGCGCACGATCGAGCTCAACAACGCGCTGCTCTTCTCGCTGCCGGGCACGCCGATCATCTACTACGGCGACGAGATCGGCATGGGCGACAACGTCTATCTCGGCGATCGCGACGGCGTGCGCACGCCGATGCAATGGAGCGCGGATCGTAACGCCGGCTTCTCCAGCGCCAATCCGCAGCGCCTAGTCCTGCCGGTTACGATCGACTATGAGTATCACTACCAGACTGTCAACGTTGAAGCGCAGGAGAGTAATCCGCATTCGCTGCTCTGGTGGATGCGCCGGCTAATCGCGCTGCGCAAGCAGTACAAGGCTCTTGGCCGCGGCACGATGGAGTTCCTGAGCCCGCAGAACCCGCACGTGCTGGCGTTCGTGCGTGGCAGCGGCGAAGAGCGAATCCTGGTGCTCGCAAATCTTTCGCGCTTCGTTCAATTCGTCGAACTCGATCTCTCGAAGTTCAAAGGCATGACGCCGATCGAGTTGTTCGGACGCACTTCATTTCCGCAGATTGGCGACCTTCCATATCTGCTCACGCTGGGCCCGCATGGCTTCTTCTGGTTCTCCATTGAGGCGCCAAAATCGACGGTCGGGGCAACGACTGACTACCAGCTACCGACCATCGATCTTCAATCAAACTTCAACGGCGCGTTGCGAACCGCTCCATGGAAGTCGCTCGAGCGCATCCTGCCCGAGTACGTCGTGCGATGCCGATGGTTCCGATCCAAATCGCGAATTCTCAAGAAGGTCTCGATTACCGACTCGGTGCAGCTCGGTGAAGGTCTGGGCGCGCCCGAACTTCTTTTGCTCAATGTCGATTACTCGAACGCTGAGTCCGAGTCCTATGTCTTCCCGGTTGCGATCGCGGTCGGTGACAACGCGCGGGACATTCGCGAGCGATTTCCCGAGCGCGTCGTTGCCGAACTAACAACTGACGCGCAGCACGGCGACGAGAACGGAATTCTCTACGACGCAGTCGTCAGCCCGGAGTTCGATGCCGCGCTGCTCGAGACAATCGAGCGCCACCGGCGTCATCGCGGCAGTACCGGCATGCTGGGCGGCCAATCCACGCGGGCATTTCATCAACTGCGGGGAGGGGCGGACACGCCGCTCGATGCGCGCGTGCTGAAGGTCGAGCAGAGCAACAATTCGCTCGTTTACGGCGATCGGTTCATCCTGAAATTGTATCGACGATACGAAAAGGGCGTGAATCCCGATCTTGAAATCGGACATTACCTGACAACTCACGGATTGTTCAGTCAGGTTCCGCCGCTCGCCGGATCGATCGATTTTCGCGCGCCTGACGGCGAGCCTCGCACACTAGCGATCCTGCAGGGATTTGTTCCAAACGACGGCGACGCGTGGCGGTTCACGCTGAACGAACTCAGCCACTATCTCGAGCTGGCAGCGACCAAATCCGGCCCCGCGCCAACGACGCCGTACAACGTTGTCGATATGCTGGATGCAAAAGAACCCGATCCGCTGGCCGCCGAGCTGATGTCGGCGTACCTGGAATCGGCGCGCATCCTGGGCCGGCGCGTCGCGGAATTGCACCTGGCGTTGAGCGCGCCCACCGACGACCCCGACTTCGCAACTGAGCCATTCACCACGCTCTACCGACGCTCTACGTACCAATCGATGCGCAATCTGCTCGGCAGCGTCATGCGCTCTCTCGGCGGGCGCCGAGCGTCGATACCTGAGCATTTGCGAGAGCAGATCCAGACGATCGTTGCACGCCAAAACGATCTGCTCGCACCGTTCGACGCTTTCCTGCGAACGCGAGTGAGCGTGGTCAGGATGCGATGCCACGGCGATCTGCACCTGGGGCAGGTGCTCCGCACCGGCAAGGACTTCGTAATCATCGACTTCGAAGGCGAGCCCGCACGGCCCCTGAGCGAGCGACGCCACAAGCGTGCTGCTCTGCGGGACGTCGCCGGCATGCTGCGCTCCTTCGACTACGCCGCGTTCGCGGCAGTCCTTGACCAGCTCAAGAGCGGCGCACTCGGCAAGGTCGATTTCGCGAGGATGGAGCCGTGGGCAAACTTCTGGCGCGGCTGGTCATCGTGGGCCTTCATGAGCGGCTATCTCGATGCCGCCGGCAACGGACCCTTTGTACCGAAGACACACGACGAACGTCGACTACTCATAAGCGCCTTCACGATGGAGAAGGCGATCTATGAACTTGGCTACGAAATCAACAACCGCCCCGACTGGCTGATAGTGCCAGCGCACGCGATCGTTCAGATGATCGGCGCCGCTACGCAAGCCGCGGACAGGCGAAGCTGATTTTTGAGGATGCCGATTGAATGGCTTCTGTTGAGCAAATGCTCGAGCATTTCCGCCGCCGCCCGGATATCACCAATTCAGATAGCCGCAGTTTCTCGACTCTTTCAGACGATGATCTCTGCAGGCTGCTGCAACTGAGGCATCGCGATCCGCACTCGATCCTCGGCGCGCATCCAACCAAACGCGGCGGCGTGCTCTTCCGTGCATATCGGCCCGATGCGCAAAAAATCAACTTGCTACTCGAAGGGGAGCCGCCTCGTGAAATGCGGGAACGTCCCGAGGCCGGCATGTTTGAGGTCCTGGTCGAAGGGCTGCGCGACGTACCGTCCTACAAGCTCAAGGTCCAATACCCAGGCGATTACATAGTTACTATTCAATCGCCATACTCATTTCCGCCGACGCTGGGCGAACTGGATATTTACCTGTGGCGCGAGAATAAGCACGAGCGGATCTGGGAAAAGCTGGGCGCGCACGTGCGAGAGGTGAACGGCGTTCGCGGCGTCGCGTTCACCGTCTGGGCTCCTGGCGCCGAGGGCGTCAGCGTGGTCGGCAACTTCAACAGTTGGGACGGCCGCCTCGACATGATGAGGATGATGGGCGACTCGGGCGTCTGGGAGCTCTTCATGCCGGAGCTCGACGAAGGCCTGATCTACAAATTTGAGATTCGCGGCGCCGATGGTTCGATCCTCATGAAGACCGATCCCTTTGCGCAGGCGATGGAGATTCCGCCCGCCACCGGATCGAAGGTTACTCAGAGCACCTACCGATTCGAAGACGAAGCCTGGATGACTCAGCGGGCGAACCGAAACCCATTGCGCGCGCCGATGTCGATCTACGAAATGCACCTGGGTTCGTGGCGGCGAGTTCCCGAGGAGACAAACCGTCCGCTCACCTATCGCGAACTCGCGGAGCAAGTTCCGGCGTATCTCTCGGATCTCGGGTTTACGCACGTCGAATTTCTCCCCGTGATGGAGCATCCATTTGCCGGATCGTGGGGCTATGAGACGAGCGGCTACTTCGCACCGACCTCGCGCTACGGTTCACCCGACGATCTCCGTTACCTGTTTGATTGCCTCCACCGCGAAAACATCGGCGTGATTCTCGACTGGGTGCCGGCGCACTTCCCGACCGATGCGTTTTCTCTCGGGCGATTCGACGGCAGTGCGCTCTACGAGCATATCGATCCGCGCCAGGGCTTCCAGCCGGAATGGAACACCTACATTTTCAACTTCGCGCGCGATGAAGTGCGAAGCTTCCTGCTCGGCAGCGCCCACTACTGGCTGGATGAGTTCCACGCCGACGGGCTCCGCGTCGATGCGGTATCCTCAATGCTCTATCTCGACTACGCGCGCAAAGCGGGGCAATGGATTCCCAACGAACATGGCGGCAATGAGAATCTCGCCGCGGTGCGATTCCTGAAGGAGCTTAACGAGCAGATATACGCGCGGCATCCGGGTGTCAGCATGGTCGCGGAGGAATCAACCTCGTGGCCCGGAGTCAGCCGTCCCGTTTACCTCGGTGGGCTGGGATTTGGATTCAAGTGGGACATGGGATGGATGCACGACACGCTGGAGTACTTCAGCAAGGAGCCGATCCATCGCCGCTATCATCATCGCGAACTCACCTTCGGTCTGATGTACGCGTGGTTCGAGAAGTTCATCCTCGCGCTCTCCCACGACGAAGTCGTGTATGGCAAGCGATCGCTGCTCGACAAGATGCCGGGCGACCGATGGCAGAAGTTTGCCAACCTGCGTGCGCTCTTCGGCTACATGTGGGCACGGTCGGGCAAGAAGCTGCTCTTCATGGGTGGAGAGTTCGGTCAATGGCGAGAATGGAATCACGACGCGAGCCTGGATTGGCATCTGCTGGCGGAACCGGACCATCAAGGTGTCCAGGATTTGGTGCGCGATCTGAATGGTGTTTACAAGGCGAATCC
>JASHQJ010000354.1 GCA_030037595.1 Candidatus Binataceae bacterium | reverse complement strand
ATCGATCGCGTTGTCACCGTTATTCCATCCGACGACGGCTACGCGCCAGTCGTAGCCCGCGGCGTCGTGGAGTGTGGCGAGGTATTCGGCCGCGGCACGCGTTGACAGCACCGGGTCGCGGCGCTCATCGACCCAGGAATCGACGTGCAGGCCGAAGCGCCGCGCCGTCCGTGCGCTGAACTGCCAGATTCCCTTCTCCTGCCCGGTGAAAGCGCTCTCGGCAAACGCCAGGTAAACGAGGTCGTCGGGGACGCCATAGCTCCGGAGAACGCGGACCATGTCGCCGAGATACGGGCGGCTGCGATCGAACGAATCCTGGAGTCCATCCGGCGAGTTCAGGAAATCGTCTATGTAACGTCGGACGTTCTGGTTGAGGAGAATTGGGAACGGAAGGACAGCTTTGGGAGCAGATAGTACGAATGGAGAATTCCGTGCAGGGATTGTCGGCTCGTCCTGAATTGCGGAACCTGACCCGGTCTCTTCAAGGCTGACATGGTCACCCTGAATCGCGAGCGGATCGGGCGCGGCGGTGATTACTACGGCTTGCGAGTTGGAATAGTCGGCGGCACAGGCCTGCCGACTGAGCCAAGGTATCGTCGCGGCGACAGAAATAGCGAACGCCGCGGTGAGCTTCCTCCCTGGAGTCATCCCCTCAGAACCGCAGGCAAGGCTATCGGTCGAATCGAGGATGATCAACCCCATTTCCATCAAAAAGTCTAATGTCTAAACTGTGAAAACCTGACACGCGTTAATCCGCCTTCGCACATTCATTCGTGTTTTATTTGGTTTTTGTGACCGACTGTACTTATTACATCGCGTCGATTGTGTTACGGTTCGATCTACGGATCAGTCGTTAATGCCAGAAAAGAACCATATGAACCTCTGGCGCGACATCGTTGAGAGCCTCCCCGACGCCGTGATCGTCGTGTCGCGGGACCTTGAGCCCGAGGCGATAAACCCCGCCGCGAAGACGATGCTCGGGGTGTCGCAGGTCTCGCGGTCGGTCCTTACCGACGTCGTCCGCCAGAACGACTGGCTCGGCAGGATGATCAAGACGTGTCTCCAGACCGGCCAAGAGCTTGGCGACACCGACACCGCCCTCGCGATCGGCCCCCGCGAGGTTGCCGTGCGTGCAGATGTATCCCCGCTGACCAACGAGGACGGCCGCCCGCGCGGGGCCGTTATCCTGCTCCACGATCTCTCGCATCAGAAGACGGCGGCCGAGGCCGCGAGCCGGGGCGATCTGAGCCTCCGGCTCTCTCCCGCGGGCCTCGCGCATGAGGTCAAGAATCCGCTCACTGGTATCAAGGGCGCGGGCGAGCTGCTCGCCGCGATGTTCCCGAAAGACAAGCGGGCGTTGCAGTACTGCGGCCTAATCCTGGAGGGCGTGAATCGAATCGCGTCGCTGGTCGAGCAGGTGCTCGCGGTCAGCGCGCCGCAGCGCCTCGCCGAGCAGCCCGTTAACATCCACCTCGTGCTGCATCAGGCGCTCGGTCTTGCGGGCCTCTTCCCGACGCCGCCCAAGGGGGTCGAAATTATAGAGGATTACGACCCGAGCCTACCCGAAGTGATTGGCGACGCAGCCGCGCTCGAGCGCGCCTTCCTCAACCTGCTGAAGAACGCTGCCGAGGCGATCGGCGGCGCGGGCAGGATTCAGCTTCACACGCGGATGCAGGCCGAATTCAGGATGACGGCCGAAGGGCGTCGTGTTCAGTTTCTTCGCGTCGATATCAGCGACAGCGGCCCCGGAATGACGGAGGAGGCGCTCGGCCAGCTCTTCACACCGTTCTTCACCACCAAGCCCTCGGGGACAGGGCTCGGGCTGGTGCTGAGCCAGCGAATCTTTGCCCTACATGGCGGCCGGCTCTGGGCGACGCGCGGCGGAGTTAAGGTCGCCAAGGGCGGTCCGGGGATGACGTTCCGTGTCACCCTGCCCGTGATGCCGCCGTCGGGCGCGGCCTGACAACGTGGTGTTTCAAGCCTGCCTCGTCGAGGCAATCCTTTTCTTCAATGATGCGAGGTCGCCACTATTCATCGACGCCGCGCCGGATTGGCCTTCGAAGTATGCATATCCCCCTGCTTTGTTACGTCGGATATGTCCGATCAAAGTAGCGACTGGCTCGCCGCTCGGCGATCGGCTGGCGTGGATAACATCGACTGACCATTCGCCGCCGAGGGCTTCCTTTTCTTTAAAGGAGACGTTCCCGATTCGCTCGACTCTAGCCATGTCGGAAATGTGCGCCGCGCGATGCCTCGCGATCAAGCCCGTTCTTTTCCTCTCAGGGCGAGTGGCCGGTTTGGTGGAGCGACTTACCTTGATTTGAAGTAGGGATCGTCGCTGGAAACGCAATCTGCAAGATACCAGATGAGTTTGTCTTTTCGGTGCAGCGGCAGGGATGAGAGTTTCCTGTCGCGGCGTTAGACTCGGCTTCAGTGTTGAATGTCTTCACTCGCTTCCAATCCAGCACGGATAGGTAACCGCTTCCCGTCGCATCTATGATGAATTTGTTCGGTGGTACGAGAGCGGCGGCGTGGCGTGCGTTCACCTTATTTTTCGCCCAATAGGACACCAAGCCAAAAATGACCGAAGGTGGGCATTGAGTACAGTTGCGCCCGAATGCGGACGGAACTTCCGATACCCGAAAAGCTTCAGGCGGCCTTCTCTCAACGTTCTCGGGTAGCGCCCAAGAAAAAGGCAGTCCCTACCCCACTCGCGACAACTTTGCACTTATTGTTACGATATTGCCCGTCGGAGCAAAACAACGATGGGCGCCGGAGACATTACTTTCGCCGAACGACTCAAAGATCCCAACAAAGCGGCATCGATCCTCATCGCCGACGACGATCCCGCCATCCGCCTCGTCCTTAGGCACCGGCTCGAGGCAGAGGGCTATCGCGTTGACGAAGCACCCGACAGCCAGTCCGCGCTTGACGCGCTCCGCAGCAACCGCTTCGATGTCGCGCTGCTCGATATCATCATGCCCGGCGCGGGTGGACTTGAAGTGCTGAGCGGCGCCAAGGCCGAGAACAGCCGCACTCTGATTATCGTCATCACCGCGGCGAGCACGATGAACAACGCCGTCGAGGCGATGAAGCGCGGCGCACATGACTACCTGACCAAGCCGTTCGCCAATCTCGATCTTGTAGCCGCCGCGATCAAGCGCGCGGTCGAAGTCGCGGCGCAGGCTGCCGATCTCGACCGCCTGAAGGACGAAGTCAACCGCCAGCTCGTCGGCGGCGAGATCATCGGGCGCAGCCCCGCGATGCAGGAGGTTTACAAGCTGATCGGCCGCGTCGTCACCAACGATGCGACCGTGCTGCTCTCCGGCGAGAGCGGTACGGGTAAGGAGCTGGTCGCGCGCGCGATCCATTTCAAGTCGGCGCGATGGCGCTCGCCGTTCGTCGCAGTCAACTGCTCAGCGATTCCGCAGGGGCTCCTCGAGAGCGAGCTGTTCGGCCACGAACGCGGCTCGTTCACCGGCGCGACCGAGCGCCGCGCGGGCAAGTTCGAGATGGCCGATACCGGCACAATCTTCCTCGACGAGATCGGTGACCTGCCACTCGAGCTGCAGCCGAAACTGCTGCGCGTGCTCCAGGAGCGCGAGTTCTCGCGCGTCGGCAGCGTCGAGATGTTGAAGGTCAAGGCGCGCGTAATAGCGGCCACCAACCAAGAGCTGCAGAAGCTGGTCGCCGCGCGCCAATTCCGCGAAGACCTCTACTTCCGCCTGCGCGTGATTCCGATCGCGATGCCGCCGCTGCGCGAACGCCGCGAAGATATTCCCGAGTTGACCGACTACTTCGTCGGCAAGGCTGTCCAGGAGATGGGCGCGCGCGTGAACGCCGTCAGCCCCGAAGCGCGCGCCAAGTTGCTCGCCTACGACTGGCCCGGCAACGTGCGCGAGCTGGAAAACGCCGTGATGCGCGCGGCGCTGCTCGCGCCCGGCAACACGATTCGCCCCGAAGATGTCGAGCTGTCGCCCGCCACTGCTGTCGCGTCCTCATCCGCGTCATCCACCGAGGCCGGGGCGAGCCTCGGCGACGTCATCACCACGCGCATCACGTCGTGGTTCGAGTCGCCCGGATCGGAGGAGCCGCGCGATCTTTACCATCGGCTGGTCGCAGAAATTGAACGGCCATTGATCGAGATGGCGTTGAAGCGCGCGAGTGGCAACCAGGTCCGCGCCGCGCGTATCCTCGGCCTCAACCGCAACACGCTCAGGAAAAAAATCACCGACCACAAGATCGTGCTGACGCGCTATCCGCGCGAATGACGGTGAGGCTCGCCTCGCACTTCTACGCGATGATCGATCCCGCGGGCGGTCACGAGCCGCGCGCGCTCGCCGAAATCTATCTCGCGGCGGGTGCGAAGGTGATGCAGCTTCGGATGAAGAATGCGCCCGGCCGCGACCTGCTCGCGGCGGCCCGCGCAATCGCGGACTTAAGCCGAGACCGCGGCGCGACGTTCATCGTGAATGATCGCGTTGATATCGCGATGCTCACGGGCGCCGACGGCGTTCATCTTGGGCAGGACGATCTTCCACTCGACGCGGCGCGCAAGCTCGTCGGCTCGAAGATGATCCTGGGAATTTCGACGCATACGATCGAGCAGGCGCGGGCTGCCGAAGCGGGCGGCGCGGATTATATCGGCTTCGGGCCGATGTATTCCGGGGGGCTCAAGGAAATCGTTAAGGGCCAGGGACTCGAGATGCTGCGCGCAGTGCGCGCCGCGGTGAGGATTCCGATCGTCGCGATCGGCGCTATCACCGAGGCGCGCGTGCCCGAGATTCTCGCCGCGGGCGCCGACGCCGCCGCGATCATCACCGATGTGGTACGCGCGCCGGACGTCGCCGCCAAGGTGCGCTCGATCCTGAAGCTCGCGCGCTGACCGCGCTAGCCGGCGAGGGTCTGCTTCAACTTCGCGCCTTCGCGCTTGCGAAAACCTACCGCGACCTTCAGCCGCTCGAGATGCTGATCGATGAGCTTGCCGCCGAGGCGCACGCGATGCTCGGCGAAGAAATTCTTCACCTCGTCCTCGCGGTCGAGCAGCGCGACGACAGCCTCGCACATCCGGGGCAACGCGTTGTCGGGATACTTCTTCGACATCTCGGCCCAGTTGCGCTTGACAAAGTCCCACGCCTCGTAACGCGAGTGCGTGTTGAGCAGCAGCGAATGCATCAGGTACGGCGCGTTCTGCGTGCGCACCTGGCCGTCGAGCGTCATCTCCATCGTCTTCTTGAGGAGCGCCGGATCGCGGAAGCCCGCTAGCGCGAACAGATAGCGCTGCTCCTCCTGCGGCGTGCGCGGCGCGCGGAACTTGTTTCTGAATTCCTCGTAGCGCTTGGTGTCGCCCGTGAACGAAAGGATGTTGACAAGAGGCGTCGCGAGATCGCGATCCGCCGACGCGGGATTGTCTTCGAACCTGGCGTATAGCTCGGGCGCGCGCTTCTGCACATCGGGATCGTCGCCGAGCGTGCCGAGCGACGCGAGCAACACGCCGCGCAGCTGGCGCTCGAGCTCGCTCTCGCCGGGCTTCGCGTCCCATCCCATCCGGCGCGCAGCGGGACCGACGATCGTGCGCACGGCGGCCGCGAGCGCCGGGCGATCGTCATCGGATGCGATCATGTCGAGATAGGCGAACGCGCCGATCAGCGCCCGCCACACGTTGATGTCCGTCTCGTTGGTGAAGAGCCGCGCCATCTTGAGGAATTCACTGAGCGGCCCGATGCCGGCCACCGTAGCCGCCCAGGTATCGCTCACGAGCCCGAAGCGTTCGATCGCTTGCAGCTCGCCCAGATTCTTTGTCAAACCCGCGAGCAGCTCCGGCGCGTAGTGCACGCGATAGAATCCGTGCCCGCCCTCGTTGAGCAGCGCCCATTCGAGCTTGCCCGGAATCGCGAGACTCGCCTCGCGCGAGGTCAGCAGCATCCGATGCGTGCTCAGGCCGCGATCGGTCTTGGCGCGAATCATCAGCGGCACGTGCCAGAACTGATCGTCGGCCTCGGGCAGATAGTAGAAGCGGCGCTGCGAAATCTTGATCGAGCGGCCATCGGCGCCCGCGGACGCATCTACGATCGGAAATCCGGGCTGGAAGATCCAGGAATCCATCATCTTGCGCGCGGGCTCGTTCGACGCCTCTTCGAGCGCATCCCAGAGGTCACCCGTCTCGGTGTTGGCGAAGCGATGCTTCTTCAAGTAGAGGCGGATACCGTCGCGGAATACTTCGGGCTTGAGATATTGCTCGAGCATCCGGAGCACCGCGGCGCCTTTTTCATAGGTGAGGATATCGAACATCGCGCGGCAGTCTTCGGGACTCAGCACCGTGTACTCGATCGGGCGCGTGCTGCGGAGCCCGTCCACCGCCATCGCGGCCGCGCGTGAGACCGAGAAGCTGTCCCATCGTTTCCACTCGGGCTTCCACGCGTTGACCGCGAGCATCTCCATGAACGTGGCGAAGGCCTCGTTGAGCCAGATGCCGTTCCACCATTTCATCGTGACCAGATCGCCGAACCACATATGCGCGTTCTCGTGCGATACCACGTCGGCGACGCGCTCGAGCTCGGCGCGCGAGGCGGCTTTCTCGTCGGCGAGCAGCGCGGTCTCGCGGAACGTGATCGCGCCGAGGTTTTCCATCGCGCCCGACGCGAAGTCCGGGATCGCGATCAGATCGAGCTTGTCGCCCGGATAGGGCACGCCGTAATAATCGGCGAAGTACTTGAGCGAGAACGCGCCGATCTGTTTTGCGAACGAGGTCAGGTTCTCCTTGCCTGGCACGTGCACGATCCTGAGCGGCGTACCCGCGTCCAGCGGCTCGCTCGCGACGAAGTCGCCGACGATAAAAGCGACCAGGTAGGTGGACATCGAGATCGTCTCGTGGAACACGATTTCCTTCTTGCCGCCGGCGAGCGGACGCACACTCTCCTGGCCGGCGTTGGAGATCGCGGCGAGATGCTCGTCGATCACGAGCGTCACCTTGTAACTCGCCTTCAGTTCCGGCTCGTCCCAGCACGGGAAAGCGCGGCGAGCATCCGTCGATTCGAACTGGGTAGTGGCCGCGATGTGTGTCTTGCCGTCGGCGTCCTGGTACTGGCTTCGGTAGAAGCCGTGCAGCTTGTCGTTGAGGATTCCGCTGAACGAGACTTTCAGTTTCCAGTCGCCGGTCTCGAGCTTCGACGGGAACTTGAAGTGGGCGCGCTCGCGCGACGGCTCGAGTTCGATCTTGCCGGCGATCGATTTGCCACCGCGCTCGGCGCTGATGCTTTTGATTTCGAGCTCGAGCGCGTTGACCACGACTTCGTCGGTCGCCTCGCGCACGATTGCGTCGACGATTTCCT
This sequence comes from Candidatus Binataceae bacterium, assembly GCA_030037595.1. Lineage (GTDB taxonomy): Bacteria > Desulfobacterota > Binatia > Binatales > Binataceae > JASHPB01. Next base: position 8,096 of record JASHQJ010000354.1, on the reverse strand, counting down.
CGCCGGAAAACGTGAAGGCCTTGAGGTCGGGCGTGAGCCTGATTTCATAGCGCCTGGGCGTGACGTTTTTGGGGAGCCGATATTCCTCGGCTTTGTCCTGGAGCGGTGCTCCTTCCTGGTCGCGCATGATGAAATCCTTCCGTCGTGAAGATCTGAAAAAGGTTCGGGCGCGGCGCCCGCGCCGTCAAGATTATTTCAAACCATTGCCCCACGCGAGGGAATTTGAAAAGACGCTCGCAAAATTCACTCAGTAGGTTGAGTAAATTCACTCAACGTATTGAGTAAATCGTAGGCGGGACTTGCTACGCAAAGCGGAGTTCGCTCGCCCTAGTGGCCTTCGCTGTTTGTACCCGCGCGGATAGTGAACACGTGGTACGCGATACTGTCCCAGGCGTTGTGAATGCCGATGAAGAGCAGCAACAGCGACGCCGCGCCGATACCGAACAGAGCGTGGCGCGCGTGGATTGGCGCGAAAAATGCCGACAGAGCCAGCACCACGAACGCCACCAACGGCAGCAGCGCGTGAAATAGCCAGTCCTCGAACACCGGGCGATACGCGGTTTGCCGGTACACGCGGCGCGCCACGATTACCGCGTACACCGTTCCGCAGATGCCGATGATCTCGCAAAGGAAGGCTGGCGCTGTGATCGCCTGCCACGGCGCGCGCAGCATCGCGGACAACAGCAGCGCGGTCCCAAAGTGAATGATTGTTGGCGTGGCAAATGCTGCGCCAAGTTGAGTTCCACTGGTCGGCGGCCGCTGCGCCATCAGCGTCAGAACGACGAACTGCAATCCAATCAGCGCACCCGCAGCCGAGCCGAGGATCACATAGAAGCTGTCCCATGCTGCGAGCTCTGACATAACTAACCAGTCTGCCGACCAACCGCGCGCGGCTGGTAAATCGGCGCGATCCTCTACGGCAGCTTCAGCGGACGTTCCATCCAGAGCACGTCCCAGTAGCGGCCGAACTTGCGTCCATTCTCGCTAAAGATACCGACCGCCTTGAAACCGAAGCGCTGATGAAGCGCGACCGACGCGTCGTTGGGCAGCGTGATTCCGGCGACGAGGCGATTCAGGTCCGCGCCCGCGAGTGAATCGAACAGCGCGCGATAGAGCATCGTGCCGATACCGCGTCCGCCTGCGTCGTGCGCACAGTAGACGGTCACCTCCGCGGTAGTTTCGTAGGCCGCCTTCGCGCGAAATCGCGCCGTGCCCGCATAGCCGACGACATGCCCCGCTTCCTCGGCGACGAACAACTTATAGCGCGGCCCGCTGGTGTGCTCCTTGAACCACTCGATGAATCCCTCGACCGTGAATGTGATCGGCGTGTTGATGACGTAATGGTTGTTGATCGCAACGATTCGCGGCAAATCGTGGCGCGTCGCGGGACGGACGATAGTACGCGGCATCAATAGGTTCCCCTCTTCGCCGCCGTAACTCTGGCTTTACGCGGCGGCCAGCTCCGCAAACGTCATCAATTTAATAGCGCGCTCCGCGATCGCATCGCGAACGCGTCGGCTGGTAAGGATACTAACCTCGCGCTGCGCCCCGGCGCGCGGCGGAGTCCTGCCGATATCCGCGGCCGGATGGAAATAAATTTCCGTGGTCCCTTCGCGCACGTAGTCGAGCGTCGCAACGACGTAGTCCTCGTCAAGATGACCGCTCTGGTAGAGGCCGAAGAGCCAGTCCGTAGATTTGATTCCCCGCTCGCGCATCATCCGGCTCGTCCGCCGCGCGAGTGCGCGAAAAATCACAGCCTCGACCACTTTGCGCGGCGCGTTGTCCCGACGGAGACTCAGGTTCGCCGCGACGCGCTCGCGCGGGAGCCGGATACACGGAACCTTGAACTCGCTCGCCAGCTCAACCAGGAGATCGGCCATCAGCGGATGCACGTGGAAGTTAAGATGACCGTCAAGATGATTCATTCGGCCGACCAACTCGAAATGGCGCTCGACCTGCGCGCGCAGTTCGGGTCCAAGCTTCGCACGCATCGAGCGATCGAAGAAGTAGCGCATCCCGGCGACGACGGGATTGTTGATATAGTTACCTTGAGCGTTGACGGCGCCGCGAAGCCGAGCCGCGTCGAGCACGCTCCTGCCCTTGCAGACGACGGCATGCAGTCCGACGTCGAGCGCGGGATAGTCCTTCGCCGCAGCCGCAGCGTCGGCAGCGCATCGCTCGGCCACCATCAGGCTGGTGCTGGTGATGATGCCGTTACGATGCGCCTCGATAACACCCGCATTAACTTCGGCGGACAAGCCAAAGTCGTCGGCGTTAGGAATCAGCAACTTCAAGCAACGATATCCATCGATAGCTGCGGATAAGCGTGATAAGGCCGCTTGACGCAGTTAGTCACGGGCGCAATTTTGCTAGCATCGAGACTGTCGCTCAAGTACGAGGCGCGAACCTCGACGACAAGACCACGCGGTTGATTGTCATCTTCTACGCGTTCGGGCGCGAGGTTGCCGATTTCAAGCGCCGCAACAAACGGCGAACCCGTCTGCCTCATCGCGATTTACGCGGCTTTCGCGTTGAAATCGCTGGCCGCGACTTTGCGTTGATTGGTACGGGAATCGGACACGAGCGCGCGCGACAGGTGGCGCAGCTCGCATTTCAGGTCCTGCCGAATCCGGAGATGGTCATCGGCACCGGCGTGGTCGGAGCTTTGTCGTACGGCCTCAGGCCCGGCGATATCGTGCTGGCCGACAGGGTTATCCACAAGCGCGGCGAGGAGGAGGACCCGGAGCACATCAGCGCGGTCGAGGAAGCGCATCTTCGCGATGTCGGCCGTTACCTCAAGGTGGCGGGCCTCGATTACTCGATGGGACCGATACTGACATCGCATCGCGTGCTCGCCTCGGGTGACGAGAAGCGGCGCGCCAAGGACGAGACCGGCGCGATCGCCGTGGACATGGAGACCGCCGCGCTGGCTTCAGAAGCGGCCGCGCGAGGCCTGCCCTTCGCCGTCTTGAGGACGGTGCTCGATCATATCGACGACGATATTCCCGCGGTCGAGCTGACGGACGAACTAGGACGCGTGCGCCCGTTGCACGCGACGGCGCATCTCGTGCGTAATCCGCGCACGATGTTCAAGCTCCCGCGGCTGATGCGCAATCTCTCGCTCGCGACCGAGTCACTCGCCGACGCGCTCGAGGCTGTCGCGTATCGCGGGCGCCCACCCTATGCCGTCGAACCGAGAAAGAGACAGCAGCGCGCGCAGCGCCATTGAGACGCGGCGTCGATTACACGCGGCGCGCTAGCGCCCGCGCAGCAGCTCCGGCGGAATGAATGCTCCCGCGTTGAATCCGCCGTCGATCGGCATCGCAACTCCAGTGATAAACGCGGCCTGATCGGACGCAAGGAACGTCGCGAGCGCCGCCACCTCTTCGGGCTTACCGTTGCGGCCGAGCGGATGCATCACGCCGCTGCGCGCCCAAATCTGCGCCGACGCGCCGGCTGGAATGTTATTGCAGTTTTCGGCGATCGGAGTCTCGATCACGCCCGGGCAAATCGTGTTGCAGCGAATCTTGTGCCGCGCGAAGTCGAGTGCGATTCCTTTCGACATAATCACCACCCCGCCCTTCGCCGCCTGGTACGCTCCCAGATTCGGCACGCCCTCGATTCCCGCACCGCTCGCCGTGTTAATGATCACGCCGCCGCCCTGCTTGACCATGTGCGGGATCGCATACTTGCAGCCGAAGAACACGCCTTTCAGGCAAACGTCAACCACCCAGTCCCATTCCTCTTCGGTCGTATCGACGACATTTTTCGGCACATAGACGCCGGCGTTGTTGAACAGGACGTCGAGGCGGCCGAAGAGCTTCACCGTCTCCTCGACCATGCGCTGAACTTCCGCACCGACTCGGACATCGACCGCGATCGATTTTGCGGTGCCCCCGGCCTGGCCGATCTCGGCGGCAGTGTTGGCCGCTGACTCCGTGCGCACGTCGGCGACCATCACCTTCGCGCCCTCTTCGGCGAATCGAATCGCGCTGGCGCGGCCGATTCCCGAGCCTGCGCCCGTTATCAGAGCGACTTTATCCTTGAGCAGCATGAGTACCTCCCGAGCCGCGGCGCAGCCCTTCGGATGCGACGATTGTCACGATTTGGCGAATTTTGAAAGCGGCGCGGTCAGGCGCTCCGCCGCCGCGGCGAAGCAGAAGGTGGTGCCGCGTGCTCATTCCAGATCGCTAGGCCGCGCTCGCCAGGAAAATCCACGAGATGACGCTCGACGGCGGCCGCGTCGCCATAGCAGTCGGCGCGCGTGACGATATGAATCGCGAGCGCGGTGAAGGGCAGGTAAATGAAGACGCTCGCCCACGCAATCTCGCTCGCGCCAATCCGGAACAGCATCGTGATGCCGAAGATCGCAATCCCCGCGTAGAGCGCCGGCCCGAGCAGCGCCCGCGACGGCATCGCTGGTAGGGCGCCCCGGAGACGCTCGACGCCGCGATTGATGACGGCGTCCAGCACGACGAAGACCGCAATCGTAATCGCGGCGACGAAATACCATCCGAGATAGTTGCTGATCGGCACGCCGAAATGCGGGCCCGGCGGATCGTACCAGAAAATCTTGCCCAGGAACCATCTGTCGCCGAGCACGCTCAGCGGATCGACAACCCAGTCGATCATCACCATGAATAGCGCCGACATCAGCCATACGCGCGGCGCGCGCCGAATCCTCCAGGTGTCGAGCAGCCTCAGATCGGCACCGCGGCGATAGAGCGGCGCGCTCAGCAGCAGCGCGACCGTGTAGCTCGCGAAGCCGAGGAATGTAAACGAGAGCGAATCCATGAACGGCACGCCAAACACCCAGATCTCGCGCCCGCGCGTCGCCTCGATGTAGTGATAGAGCCCGAACGGAAACCCGTTGTGCACCGAGGACCACTCGCACGCGAGCGACACGCAATAGGTGATGACTGTGAAGAGCAGAGTCGTGCGCAGGCCGAAGGTAACGATCGAGATGAAGAGAAAGCTCGCAAGGAAGATGAAGACGTACGGGCGAAGCGTGATCGTCGCGAGCAGCAGATGCATCGCCAGCGCCCCCTAAGCGGCCGAGCGTGCCGCTCCCGTCGCGCGGAAGAATTCGATCGCGCGGCGGATCGGCTCATCAACCGGACCCGGCATGTAGCCCAGTTCGGCGCGCGCCTTTGCGGAATCGAAGAACATGTGTTTCCGCGCCATCCGCACCTCAGTGAGACTCGCGCGCGGCGCGCGCCGCGTGACGGTGCGTGAGACGGCCTCCGCGCCGAGCGCGAAGCCGTAGGCGACGGCGTAAGGAATCCGAACGCGCGGAGCGACCAGGCCCGATAGCATCGAGAGCCGCTCGAAGAAGTCCTTCAGCGTGAGATTCTCGCCGCCGAGAATATACTTCTCGCCGATTCGCCCCCGCTCCGCAGCCAGCAGATGACCACGCGCAACGTCGGCGACGTCGGCGAGATTGAGTCCCGTGTCGAGATACGCGGGCATCCTGCGATTGAGGAAATCGACGATGATCCGCCCGGTCGGCGTAGGCTTGTAATCGTACTCGCCTATAGGCGTTGACGGATTGACGATCACGACCGGCGCGCCTTCGCGTGCTGCCTTGAGTGCTTCCTGCTCGGCAAGGAACTTCGATCGCTTGTAGTGTCCCGGCATGTCGGCGAGCGCGACGGGGGTGTCCTCGCGCCCCACTCCACCGTGCGGAATTCCAAGCGCACCGACGGTGCTGGTATGCACGATGCGCTTGACGCCTGCCGTGCGGGCGGCGCGAATCATGTTCTTCGTGCCTTCGACGTTGGTTGCGTACATCGGCACCGGGTCCGTGAGCCAGAGCCTGTAGTCGGCCGCGACATGATAGACCTCGTCGCATCCCGCTGCGGCCCGCTCGACCGCGGCAGCATCGCGCAGGTCGCCGCGCACCATTTCCACATCGACGCCGCCGAGCGCGCTCAGGTCGGCGCTTTCGCGTACCAGCACCCGGACGTGATCGCCGCGCGCGACGAGCGCGCGCACCACGTGGCATCCGACGAAGCCATTGCCTCCCGTTACGAGTGCGGTCTTCGAGGCCATCGTCATCCGCCGACGCGCGCCGCGACCGCCGCGGCTGCGTTGTTGCCGGAGATCACCGCGCTCTCAATCGTCGCGGGGAGGCCGGTCTGAATCCAGTCGCCGGCGAGGAAAAGGTTCGCAATCGGCGTGTCCGTTCTCGGCCGCAATTCGTGCGAGCGCAAATCGGGCGCCATCGTCGCCTGCTTTTCCTTCAGCACGAGAGCCTTGATCAGCTTCGCCTCGCGCGACGCGGGAACCATCCGATGCAGATCGCCAAGCACCATTTCGAGCAGCTCGTCATTGGAGTTATCGACGATCTTGCGCGCGCCGCTAATCACAAAGCTGAGATACCCCGGATGCGATTCGCCGTGCAGATCGAAGATGCGCCGCTTGTTGAAGAGCCACTGTGTGGGCGTGCCGATAAATCCGACGAAGGCGGAATCGGTTACTGGGCGATCGAACCATGCGTGCACGCAGACAATTGGCGAGGTCGAAAGGTCAGCGAGGCGCGCGAAGAATGGATCGCCGACGGCATTCTCGGGGAGGAAGCGCAGCAAGTGATGCGGCGGCACGGCGGCGATGAAGTTCGACGCGCCGAGGCGGCGCCCATCGCGGAGTCTAACGCTCGCGATTCGTCCTCCTTCGCCGAGCTCGAGCGCCTCAACAATCGCGCGCGGCTCGACGAAACCGCCGGTCTGCTCGATGATCTCGCTCGCGCCCTTGCAGTAGAGTTCGCTGAGCCCGACCTTCGGATAGACGAATGCCGAATCCGCACGGCGGCCGAAGAATGCGCGCTTTAGCACCTCGGCGAAGAGCGCGGCGGACGATACGGTCGGCTCGTCGTTGAGCGTCGCGATCGCGATCGGATACCAGAAAGTTTCGCGCGTCCGCTGGCTCTGGCTGAGCTTGTCAACCAGATCAGCGACGGTGAGCCGCGACAGCGACGCGTAGTCGTGCCGATGCATCGCGAGGAGCTTCATCCCCGCGCGCATCGCGCTGATTCGCTCGCGGAAGTTGAGATGCTTGTAGCGCATCAGCGCCGCGGCCATGTGCAGGGGTCCTGGCAGGCGGGCGGTGCGGACCGTCGCGCTCTTGCCCGGTCCGTCGAGCATCTCGATTTCGAGATCCAGGTGAAAGACCAGTTTGTCGCGCGAGCCGACGCGCTCGACGAAGTCGAGCGTCGCCCGGTAGCATCCCATCAGCACGTGCTGGCCGTTGTCGACGAAGTCGCCGGTGTCCGAATCGGCGAAGGAATAAGCGCGGCCACCGGGCATGGGCTTGCGCTCCAGCACCGCGACGCGGAAGCCCTTGTCCGCCAGCGCTACGCCGGCTGAAAGTCCGGCGAAGCCGGCGCCGATGATGACGACGTCCTTCGCCTCGATCATTGCGTGCCTTTACCCGCGAAGCGCGCCCAGCCGCCCGCTCGCCCATGCGCGCCCGACGAGATAGAGCTTGCGCGGCGCGGAGAGGCTGAGGCGTCCATCGAACACGCGATAGTTCGACCTGACGATTCTATCGAGCAGCGTGCCGTAGATGAGGCGCATCGCTTCCGCCGTCACGAGTGAGGAGCGATCCTCCTCGGGCAGCGCAGCCTCGGCGCGGGTATAGAACGCTCGCGCGCGCGTCGCCTCGAATTCCATTAGCGCGACGAAGCTCGGGCTGTACACACCGTGCAGGATGTCATCCTCGCTCACGCCGAACTGCGACAGATCCTCGAGCGGCAGGTAGATTCGGCCGCGGCCGGCGTCCTCGCGCACGTCGCGCATGATGTTGGTAAGCTGCAGCGCGATGCCGAGGTTCTCGGCGTAGTCGCGCGCGGCGGGATTGCTGTATCCAAAAATCTCAATGCACATGAGCCCGACCGTTGACGCCACGCGATAACAGAAGAGGCGGAGCTCATCGAAGGTGCGGTAGCGCTTGCGCGTCAGGTCCATTTCCACGCCGGCGATGAATTCGTCGAAGTGCTCGCGCGGGATGTTGAAGCGACGGACGCTGTCAGCGAGCGCGCGCGAGATTGCACGCGTCGGATTGCCGTTGTAAACGCGTTCGAGCTCCTCGCGCCAGCG
>JASHQJ010000353.1 GCA_030037595.1 Candidatus Binataceae bacterium | reverse complement strand
CCAAACATCAACCCGACGCTGGTGCCCAATATCTGAGGTATAGCGGTTGTGACCAGACCAAAGAACAACGACCTGTTACGGGTTCGCTGGAATAGATCTAAATCGATCTCAAGACCAGCGAAAAACATGAGCAGCAGGATTCCCAATTGCGCAAGAAAGTCGACGACAGGCCGTTGCGCTCCGATCAAGTCGAGGCAATGCGGTCCGACCAGCATTCCACTCAGCAACAGTCCCACGAGCGGCGGCAACCGAACTCGTCTGGCAAGCGGTGGAATTCCAACAATGAGCGCCGTCACGAGCGCAAATCGCGCCATTGGAGGCATTGCTGGCGCGAAGGTTAAAAGAGCCATGGCCTATGCCGAAATTTTCTTTTGACCTTCTCGGTTCGATTCCTCATAGACCCAATGTCACATGTAGTGCAATGGGTTGCCAGAGTTGACACCTTCCACCCGGTCCTAATTTGAACGCTCCGACCCGCGACTCGCTCGGTCGAAAATTTTGGGGTAGTGAGCGATCGCGCGAAAAAGATGCTCTTATTGGGCGCCAAGGTCGGCCGAGCGCCAGTGTCACCACGGCCCAGCGTCCGGCGCCACGGCCGCAGTTTGGCCACAATCCGTGAAGCACGGGACGCGAGCCAGATCGCGCTTTTCCTCGTCGCTTCGGTCCTGTCTCCATGCTGTCGGATCCTCGACTTAGTGCGGCACAGCGCAAGAAGAGGGCGGGTAGGCGGAGCCGCGTTTCGGCCCGCTTTACCCGTACTCTGCCGAAAATGGGCGGCCTGTGGCCGTTGTCGTTCCACCCCTGTTCATTGGTCTCATGGGCTAACTCAGATGCCAGAGTGAGCGAGTCTCGTATCGCTCAGCGGAGCAAGTCGAAGTCGACGCTCTTAATCGAACCACGTACAGTGTTGCGAAGGGCGTCAATGCTCCTACCTCGTGTGCGAAAAAGAAACACCTGTCCCTTCTCAAAACCCTGCGTTGTACTGCGGAGATTACCCTGTGTACGCCGGTTCAGCGCGCCGGCTAGATGCCCGCGAGCCGTCACGCATGCTTTCGTTGGACGAGTGGTACGGACCATACGGCGAGGGTTTCTCGATCAGAGAAATTTCTGGAGCCAGGGCGATCTTGAGTACAAGCTGGAAGCCTACCAAAGCGTATTACAATCGGTATCGCTGTTTCACTGAACTGGCGGGGCTCACGACCGCCCAGAGGAGCGGTGCACCTTCACCTCCGACCGCATAGCTCGACGGATATCGCTGGCACCGACACTGCAACGGCCTCTTTCAGACCCGGCAGCCACCTGACTTGCAATTCGCGACAGACAGGGAGAGCGGCAGTACTGGCTGGAACTGAAGGTTGACCGAGTTTCGGCTCGATTTGTCCTTGAAGCCGGGGTGGATGAAGTAGGTGTTTTTTGCAGTTGCAGCGCCCATATAGTCGAGATCGGATTAGAGAGTTTCTCGCTTATCTCCGGGTCTTCGTCAGATGGCATACTGCGGGCGTTCTGCGCGAACGCATCTGTTGCCGTCCATGAAGATAGAGTGTTACGACAAAAAGAAGGGCAACGAACTGAACAACCTTCATCGAACTTTTCCTGACCACCTGAGCAGATTCGCGACGCGTCTCACTCCTCAAGAAACGACTAAGATGCAGCCGGAATCCGACCCTGCAGTTGAGCGAGACGGCTATCTATCCGCTGCGCCCAGTAGTGAATCGCGTTTCCGTGTCTCCCCATTGGAACGACGCCGCGCCCTTGAGCCACATGCCGCCTGCACGCTGATCGACTGCGCCGGCCAGCATCTCGCCTGTGGTGGAATCAGTGGCCTTCATCTCAGCTTCGGCTGAACCGACAAACGCATAACGGCCCGTAGCTAGTGACTGCAGCCCGTTTAGACTCGTGCCTGCGGAATGATCACCGAGACGCTATGGAGGCCAGGCGTCGCTGTGGTGGCGTCCATCAAGGCAACGCGCAGGGTGAGAACATCCGGACCGGCTTGATTGACCAGCGTGAAGTTCTTCGAGAGGTCTTCTTGCAGTTTGTTGTAGGCGTACGCTGTCAGCATCTGCTGGTCAGAGCTCGAGACTTTCGAATCGGCCGCGGCCTAGAATTCCACCGGCATCGGCTGGATCTTTGCGTACTTGCTCCATTGCGCGCTCTGATTGATGTAGACAAGTGCCGCCCCGCCCTCTGGTCCTGGCTGCAGTTTGGACGCATCGTCTCCGAAGAAGCTGGTCACCGCCGGCGGCAGAGGACCCCAGACTTTAATGCCTTTGCAGCCTCCGGCTTGGTCTCGACCGTCGTGGAGCACCCAGAAAGCTAGGCAACACATCGCGACGAGCACACCCGCTGTAGTTGTGAGTTTCAAAACATTCCTCCTCTTGTCACGCGACCGAGCAGAGTCACGAACTCTGATCACTGAAAATCCGGATGGAATGGTCCTGGTCCAGCGGCAAAGCATCCATTGCCGCCTTCAGGGCATACAACGATGTAGCTCTTTCGCCTGCCACACCCTGAGACCCCGACCGTGAACTCGGCGCGCTGGATTCCGTTCACCCAAGGCCCTTGCAGTGCAGGTTGCACGACCTCGCGGGAAATGATTTGGCCCGTCGCAGATGGGCAGCCCATATCGAACTGTCCGCGGTTAACCGCTGTCTGCATCGCCATTGCCTGATCGTTGTCGAGCATCTGATTCTGATTTGAGGCGCAGCCCGAAGTGGCCAAAAAAGCGAACAGCGCGATGAGAAAGTATCTATACCGCATCGGTCTCGCTCTGATGGCAATCAAGCGACAGGTTCGCAGCCACTTTTTTTTCATGGTTAAGTCTCGTAGTTAAGGCAAAAGCCGCTCTCATATGCGCGCCGAAGACGCAACGCTCGTGTCGTTTCTACAGGCCAAGCGGGTCACGCATTGTGCCATCTCGAAAGTTGGACATTGTGTCCAATATGCTTATTGACGTGTAGCGATCGGATACATGTGGTGAATTACTGACTTCCGAGCTGGCGTCTGCGCCATCGGCGGAATTTCCTATCCAGCCAAAATCGACCCTTGTCCGGGAATTCGTTGGGGGACACCCATTCATGAAGCGATGGCGGACGATTCGCTCGATGCGGCCTTTTGAGGACGGCGTTGATGGGCCTTGAGATGGCGCTCCTGAAAATCCTGGGCCAGTGTTAGCAAGGTGCCCGTAGACCACGCAAAGGTTAACAAACCCGCAACGGCGAGAACGCCCCCAAGCAATCGCAACCGTATAGGCAGACTGAACGAACTCCCAACAGTGGTGTAATTCATCAATGCGAAGTAAAAGGAAGTATTACCGTTGGGCATGCCGCCCCGCCAGAGAAAAAAGACCGCCCAGACCACTACCTCCAGTAGATGAATTATCAAGATCATCGAACTGGCGATGATAAGCACGCTCGCGTCCATAAAAAACGATTCGAAACGTGTGGTGCGTTCCCTGACGACGTTACTGGTTCGTAGCGTTGCTATCATACCGAAACAATGAATGGCCATAGTTACGGCGACAAGCACAAGCCCGCATCCAACCTCCTCGAAAGAAGTGATACTCAACGTCTGGGGCACGGATGGGTTCATGTGTCACTCCGGAATTTCACGAGCAATCTCGATGCCATTTGGAAACTTCGGCTAATGCTAAATCTTTCCATAGCTGCCACCTCAGCTGACTCGATTTGATGCAGTTGGCTCTACGTCTTAGTTTCTAGTTTTCAATGAAACCGCTAAGTTGGAAAGAGTAATGTTAGGTTTATGCGGATCATCCACTGCGGATTACCGCTGGGGTGCTTGACGAAGTCATACGAGCCCAATTGAAGGGTCATTGCTTGAGGACCCAGGTTGAAGGCCTTACCAATGTCGGCACCGACGGGCACCGTCCAAGCGTTGCCTGAAGGAGCGGTCCAGTCAAAATCTATCTCCGGAGCGCACTGCGCGTACCAGCCACTCTCCAGGCTGTAGCTGATTTGCGGTTGGATGTCGGTGAGATTGATGCTGCCGCGAGAGTGATTCCCTGCGTATGACATCAGCTGATACGCAATAACGCCGTTGAGCCAGGGACCCTGCGAGTAAACGAATCCCGCGGTCGGACCGGCGGCCCATTTTCCGGCACCAAGGCCGCTGCTGCTGGCGGTGGGAAATTGAAGAATCGGTCCAACGCCCCAGATCCAAGTCGTGTTTCGGGCTGGAGTCAGAAAGAACTGGGTCTGCAAGTCCTGAAGTCCGAATTGCTCATGCGGCGAGGGAAGGTAAGTCAACGACCAGTTGGGTCTTGCGATGAAATCCCATTCCGCATTCAGTGAAAATGGGATTACCGGCTCAATGTTAAGGCTCGCGCCGACATTGTGATGTGTTCCGATGCCGAAGCCAGTTGCAATTTGGAATGGGATCTTCACAAAATCCTGGAACGGGTTGTGTGCCGCTTTGGCAAGATCCTGTGGTGAAGAGAGGCTACCGACTGGCGCCGGCGACGGTCCTTGCTGTGCCCAAGCGTGGGTTGTAAGCAGTAGGGCGAGCAGTAAGCACGCCACCGCTTCCGCAGATAGGATCCGTTGGCTTCGCAGACAGGTTTTCGCTCGATGGTCGTCAGACCCGGCGCGCCACCAGCTCTTTTCCGAGTTGTTCGAGGACGAAGGCCCGATCGCATCGGAAGGCAACTCGTTTGCCGTCGATCGGAGAGCCTTAGATCGGGTCCCCTTCGCAGAATACATCTTCGTAAAAACTGTCCGCCTCCAAATGCCAGGCAGGCTTCCATCCTACACGGCATCAACCGGTTGCCGATCAATTGCTCCGAGAGCCTCATGTATCGTCTCGAAGATGTGATCAGCGCCAATGACGTCGAAGAGCCGATGGCGCCTAAGGTCGGACAGCAGCGACGTTTCGGCGTGCACGATATGCAGCGATACGCCCCGGCTCGATA
>JASHQJ010000352.1 GCA_030037595.1 Candidatus Binataceae bacterium | reverse complement strand
AGGCGCCCACCGGGTGAGGGCGTATCGCAGCGCTAAATCACTCTAGTAGCCGGCAAAACCCATATCGGTCGTGGCTTGCGCGTCGGGATCGGTGCAGACGTTGACCAACGCGGGTTTGCCACTCTTCATCGCGCGCTCGATTGCCGGCCGGATAGCGTCGGGCTGCTCGACGAATTCGCCGGACCCGCCCAGCGCCTCAACCATCTTGTCATAGCGCTGATAGCCGAGGTCGCGGCCGATATTGCCACCCGTCTTGCGCGACGTGAATCCGGCGTTGTTGGAAACCACGACCACGATCGGAAGCTTGTGCCGAATCGCCGTATCCATTTCCATCCCGTTCCATCCGAAGGCGCCGTCGCCGCTCAGCACCACGACTGGTTGGTCCGGACGCGCGGCTTTCGCTCCGATGCCGAACGGGATGCCGACACCCATGCATCCATGCGGTCCCGCATTGAGGCTACATCGCGCGTTGTAAATCGGAATCGATTGCCGCGCAAAGTTCAGTATCTCGTGCCCGTCGACGACGAGGATCGTGTCGCGCGAGATGACCTGCTTGACCTCGTTGCAAAGCCTGAGCGGATGAATCGGGACCGCGTTCGAATGCAGCAGCGGCGCGGAACGCTCAAGATTCGAGCGGTGCTTGACGGCAAGCTGCGAGACCCATTCAGTCTCTTCTCGTGGATCGAATTTGCCGGCGGCCTCCTCGGTCAGCTGCTCGAGCACGAGCCGCGCGTCGCCGATGATTCCGATCTCGGCGGCGCGGTTATGTCCGATCTCCTTGCCGTCGAGGTTGACATTGATAAACCGCGCATCAGCAGAAAAACGCGGCGGGCGCAGAAACGACAGCATGGAATTGGCCCGCGCCCCGATCACCAGCACCACGTCGGCCTCTCGAAATGCTGTAGATCGCGCGCCCGGAAACGAGCGCGGACTATCCTCGGCAATCACGCCGCGGCCCTGCGGAGTGGTGAAAAACGGAAACCCCGTAGTCTCGATAAATTTCTGCAACGCGCTCTCCGCGCGCGACCACAGGACGCCGCTGCCGGTGAGAACCAGGGGTTTGCGCGCCTCCTTGAGCAGCGCCATTGCGCTTCGAATCAGCGCCGGATCGCCGGCCGGACGCGCCTCGGTGCGATAGGGAGTATCGACCCAGTGAATTCTGTCCGCTTCCACCTTTCCGGCGAGGATGTCGCCGGGCAGGTCGAGGTAAACGGGACCGCGCTTGCCGTCCAGCGCCTCGCGAAACGCGATACTTATGTATTCGGGAATCCGGTAGCCGAGATCGACGCGATAGGCAGCCTTGACGATCGGTCGCATCATCGGAATCTGATCCATTTCCTGGAACGTGTCGAGCGTGGTGCCGCGCATCGGCGCCGCGCCGCCGATCGCGATTACGGGCGACGCATCGGCCCACGCGTTGCCAAGTCCGGTGACGAGGTTGGCGACTCCCGGACCCATCGGCGCGATACAGATGCCGGGCTGGCCGGTCACTCTGGCATACGCGTGCGCCATCATCGCCGCGGCCTGCTCGTGCCGAACGTAGATGCCTTTCATTCCGAGCTCCAGGCAAGAGCCGGCGGTACCGCTGGTCGGCCCACCCATCATGAAGAAGATCGTGTCGACGCCCTCACGCTTGAAAGCCTCGGCAATGATTTGTTCGCCGCGTAATGCTCCCATGGCCGCTTACCTCCAACGCCCGCGATCGAATTGCCTCTGCGCGAAGCCGCGGTTCAGATCGTCCTTTTATCAATAGCTCGGCTTGGTCGGGAATGGTGTGAGCTGAAGATCGTGGGTCCAGCACGAGCGATCCTGCGTGTGCAGATAATAGAACGCCTCGGCGATCTTCACCGGATTCATCACGATGTCCGGCCGCTTCTGCGCGATCGCGAGCGCGCGCGTCCCGGGCGAATCGATGAGCCCGTCGATAATCACGTTGGCGACGTGCACACCATGCTCGGAGTACTCCTCGGTGAGCACCTGTGCGAGCGTGCGCATCATGACGCGCGGATAGTAGAGCGACTGCCCGGTCATCCGCTTGCGCCCGCGGAGCGAGTTGGCGTTGTTGCTGATGAGGAACGAGCCGTGCCCCTTCTGACGCATCGTGGGCAGAACTTCCTTGGCAACGAGAAACGGGCCGCGGCTCGAGATATGCTGCGCCGTATCGAACATCTCCACTGGGATATACTCGAGCAACTCCTTATCAGGCGGGAGATCGCGGCCTTCGAGGTACCCAGCGTTGTAGACGAGAACTTCCGGATCGCCGGCTTCGCGCCGGATAGTCGCGAACGCACCCGCGATTGAGTCCTGCGAGACCAGATCCAGCTCGACGATCATGCATTCGCCGTTCTGCTTGCGTATAGCGTCGGCCAGCGGAGCGGCGTTGGCCTGCTGGCGAGTAGTCAGTACGACGAAGAATCCTTCCTGCGCGAACTTCTGCGAGATAGCACCGCCGACGCCCCATCGCGCGCCGACCGGCATCGCGCTGTCGTCGATTCTTTTGCCGTGAGCCAGCAAGGTATTGCGTCCATCGGATTGCCACTTGGAAGTAGCGCCAACCACCACGGCGACCGGCTTGCCTGTCGAGTTCGTGCCCATCGACCCGCTCTCCTTTCGTCGCGTCGCGCCCGCTTTTAAATCGGCGCAACGCCACAACCGCTTCCGCGACTCTACTACGCTACGCCACTCACCATGCAACGAAGCGAACAGCCTCGCCCGTGGGCTCACGCCATCGGCGGAAGCCCGCGAGCCGCGAGGTTACTCAATACGTGCTGCCCCTGCCGTCATCCTGAGCCGAGTCTGCGAGCAGAGTCGAAGATCTCGCCCGCCGGGGTTTTCGGCGGGCGCCACGAAGGCACGACGACCATGAACGGCGAGCATCTTCCATCTCTTCACTACTCTTTCCGTAGTTGCGCGCGGAGGACCGCGCGAGATCTTTCGCTCCGGCAGCCTGGCGCTCAGGATGACTTGCGCGTGAGATTGGGGCTATCATAAAAATGAATCATATTCATCTTTCTTGACAACCACCGCACATCGAGTCATAAACGGACTGTGACCTTCTCCACGCCAGCGCCTGCCGGACGCCGCGAGCGCCAGAAACAGGATCGCGAGCGTCGTATCCTCGCCGCCGCGCGCCGCCTCTTTGATCGCAAGGGATTCGCCGCGACCTCGATGGAAGAAGTGGCTGGGCGCGCCGGCCTCGCCGTCGGCACGCTCTACAACTATTTCCCGTCGAAAGACCAACTGCTTTTCGCCATCAGCCGGAGCGACACCGAGCCCCTGCTCAAGCTCGGCGAGCGGATCCTAGCCGACCCGCCAACCGATCCAGTCGAGGCGATCGCGGCGCTCACCGAGGTCATGGTGCAGGGCATCACCGCCGGCGAGCGGCGCCTCTGGCGCGAGCTGTTCGTCGCTGCAATCGCCGCGCCTGATACTCTCGGCGCGCGGCTCTTCGCCCTTGATATGCGGCTGATTGCGCAGCTCACGACGATGCTAGATCGACTGAAGGACCGCGGCGCACTCGACGCGAGCGTCGATTCGGCGCGCGCGGCAGGACTCTTCTATGGAATTTGCCTGACCTGGACGATCGCGTTCGCCACGCGCGAGGACGTAACGATCGAAATCCTGCGCGATGAAATCGCGGAGAGCGTGCGAATGACTGTCCGTGGGATGCTGCCG
>JASHQJ010000351.1 GCA_030037595.1 Candidatus Binataceae bacterium | reverse complement strand
TCCCCGACGCGCGCGCCTAGCAGGGTGTGAGCGGGCGGTTCTTTGCTGTCCTCTCCCCTTAATTTTACGGGAGAGGCGGCCGAGTCCGCGAGGCGGTGAGGTTAAGTCGAGTTTCTACGACAAGGTTCTGGTCCGGGGTGGAGCGCCGCGTGTGATCCGTAAAAACAATCAGCCGTCTTGAAAACGCGCAGTATCTCGTCGATTTTAGTGAACCGAATGTCGACAAAGGGGATCCCAAGAAACGATGAGTGCGTGGCTGATTTGGCGGAGAATTGCGCGCGATGCCATCCAGTTACTGGTGTTCTGCTTCCGCTCGCGAACATCGCTCGCGGCTGAAAATTCTTTCTGCGCAAGCAGCTCGCCATCGTTTTTATCAGATGCTCGAGGTCGGAAGGGATCGGTCGTCGGCCACACTTGACTTCCACCGCCAGAAAAGAAATTCGCGACACGCCACCATTCGTTCGATGGAAGAGACAGCAAGGTATATCTGTGAACTTTCATCCCGTGATTCTCACCTCAAACTGGCTTTTCAAAGCACACAGCCCTGCGTTGCCACTCGAAATCACCTCAAACTCAAGATCATGATCGTCGCCGTAAAGGCAGCGGCGCATGCCTTGAACTTTGCTTTCGAAACGACCGTCACACGAGCGAGGCGAACCGGGGTGAGGAAAGGTCGCATCGGCTTTTCGAATCTGTCTGGTCCAGACGAGACCGCGGGTGGGGCGAGTGATTGAAACGGCCAAAAGTGTGGGGACTTTTGGTGGGGACTCCTGATACCAATGAGAATCATCTGATGTGTGAGAGTGATACGCAGCAGAATTGACGAACTTAGCCTTCGGATTCCACCGCTATTGGAAAAGGACTTCGCGGTGACAACGCTCATTCTGGTCCGTCATGGCCATGTGGAGGAATCTCGCCGGAGCGGTTTCGGGGCCGGGCTGAGCTTCACTTGACCGAAATCGGTCTCAAGCAAGCCGGCGCGACGCGGGACCGTATTTTGGAGAGCTGGAAGTTTTGAATCGATCTGCTCGGGCCCCTCGAGCGCTGTCTCAAGACCGGACAGATCATTGGAGAACCGATGGGCCTTCGTCCGGTCGCGCTTGCCGAGCTGCGTGACATCGATTACGGCGAGTGGCAGGGACGATTAACCGCGGACGTCGAGGCGCAGTGGCCCGATCTGATGAGGACGTGGCGCAAAGCGCCGCATAAGGCCCGAATCCCCGGCGGTGAGACACTACAGGCCGTGCATGAGCGGGTGACCAGGGGTCTGCAGTTGATCCTGGACGCTGGCAAAGACCGAACGGTCGCGATCATCGGACATGACAGTGTGAATCGGGTCCTGCTCCTGCATTTCCTGGGGCTTCCGCTTGAGCGCTACTGGCATCTGAAGCAAAGCCCAAGCTGCATCAACGGCATAGAATGCAAGCAGGACGGCTTCTACCTGGATGCCATGAACGAGACTTTTCATTTGCGCCGTATCAATTGATTCCGTCCGTCATCTGACTCCTAGAAGGTGCCGCCGATCACATCCCCATCGGTTCACTTGCTTTGCGCAATCGACAAGCTTCGCGAACCGGGAGAAACCTGCCCGCCGGTAAGATCGGAAGCCGAAACCAAGGATCGTATCTCGCCTCCCCCGGCGTTTCTGAAACCACCTCTTCGACTAAAGAAATCTTCGTGATCTTCCGACCGGAGTCCGAGATCGACTCGGTTCATCGAGGAACATCTGGAGATTGACTGCGATGCACGGGTCTCCATCGGCAATCGCCTCCATCAAATCCGGCGAGAAAATGCGATCCCAACCAAATCACTGACCTACGGCTTCGAAGGTTTTCGCACCTATCTTCTGAACTCCGTGGCAGAGTGCAGCAAACGGTCGCAAATGGAGACCGACGGGTGCGTCGTCCTAATCGCGGCTCTGCGAATCCGGCTGGCTGGCATGAGGGAAAGAACCGTACAGGCGCCGCAAAAGCACCAATTCAAGTTTCCTTCGTGAGATTGGAACTCTAGTCAGTTCTGAGTCGTCCGGTGAGGCGCTCGACGATTCCACGGATCTGAATTCCCGCCTGCAGTATTGGCATGAAGGCAACGTGAATCAGCTTTCCGAATGGCAACCAGATCATCAGTAGCTCGACGGCCAGCAGGTGAGCCGTGAGCAGAGATGCGTAAGGTCCTATGACTGGTCCACCCCCGACGTGCGGATAGCATATGAGTCCGGTTAGCATCGCGGCGAAGACCACAGTCCAGGTGAAATAGTCGTCGAAAGCGGAAAACAGACTCGGCTTTGAGAGCGTGAGGCGATGTATCAGCACTGCAATCATCGACGCGATTGAGACCACCGCCGCGGCCAAGATGATATCTATCGGCAGACTCGGCCATGTGATGCCGGTCAAAGCGCCGATGAAGAGAATGTGTGACGAGAAACCGAATATCACGATGAGCAGACCCGCGTGCATCGCATAGCTGTCGATGTGCCACCGCTGATTGGGCACATGAAGACCCTTGCGCGCCCAGTAAACATCCCGATCGCTCCGGCGAAACGCGAAGTGGATCGCACGCCATATCGATCCCGCGGCCATGGTTACGATCGCCCAGTGGAGTGCTGGCCCGCGCGCGAATTTGAACAGGCTCATCGAGGCTTCTTATCCTGGCCGAAGCGTCGGCGACGGAATACTACGCCGGTCAGGATTCCTGCGAGCGCGCCCGCCAGAGCCACGCGGCTCCAGGTTCGCCGCGTATTCCATGAATCGACATACGGAGGAGCCAGTTGCGCGGTTTGGCTCATCCTCGTCATGACAAGATGACAATCGTAGCAGGCGAGCCGCTGTGCTCCCTTCGTCGGCCCGTGCCAGAAAGCCTCGTCATGGCAATCGAGGCAAGCGCGGTTGGCAGCGGCGACCGATTGACCCTGGTCCTCGCGAAACTCGATCAGCCCTCCGATTCCAGCACCGCCGCCACTGACTGCGTGGTTGCTGCCGGGGCCGTGGCATCCTTCGCAACCGAGACGTTCGATTTCGTTTTGCGGTTTGAGTTGGAACAGGCGACCCATCTTTGTTTTGGAAAATTCACGAGAGATATCGGAGTGACATGCATAGCAGTACACGCTGCCGATATATCGGGGCCGGACAAAATAGCCGAGGTTCTCACTGCGTGCGCTTGCAACCCAAATCAGGCACGCAAAAAGTGCTGAAACCGGAATGAACCGTCGCCCCACAGGCGCTAAGCTTATGGCAGACCTCGCATCGCATAGCCATGGCAATTGGCTTCATCTCGAGAACCGCTATGATTGCCTGAAATGAAGATCGTGGCCGGAATAGATGTGGGCGGCACCAACACCGATGCCGTCCTCGTTCGCGACGGTCAGATCGTATCGTTCGCCAAGGTCGTGACCACGCCCGATGTGCGGAGCGGTATTCTGAACGCGCTCGCGCAGCTCGAGAACGCGAACGCCGCATCGCGCGTGCATATCGGAACGACGAGCTTCACCAACGCACTCATCGAGCGGCGCGAACTTGCGCCTGCGGCTGCGGTGCGGCTCGGCGGCCCGGTCTCGCAATCGCTGCCGCCGACCTGCGATTGGCCGCAGGATTTGCGCGACACGACGCGGACGCGAAGCCTCTTCGTCGAAGGCGGGCGCGAGTTTGACGGACGCCCGATCGGCGAGCTCGATCGCGGCTCACTTCGCGAGGTGGCGCGCACGCTCTCCGGCGATGGAATCACGCAGGTAGCAGTCACGGGAGTATTCGCAACGTCGCATCCGGCTGATGAGCTGAGGGCGGCGGCATGGCTCAGTGAGGAGAACCCGGCTCTGGTGATCACGATGTCGCATCGAATCGGCCGTTTCGGAATCATCGAACGTGAAAATGCCACGCTGCTGAATGCAATGCTGCAACCGCTCGCGGCGCGAACGATTGCGGCATACAAAGATGCAGTTTCGACGCGGCTCTTTATCAGCCAGAACGACGGAACCGTGGTGAGAGGCGACAGCGCGTCTGAGATGCCGATCTTCACAGTCGCATCCGGGCCGACGAACAGCCTCCGCGGTGCCTCGATTCTCGGCGGCGCGCGCGATGCGATCGTGCTCGACGTGGGCGGCACGACCACAGACGCGGGTGTGATTCACGGCGGCTATCCGCAGCCGGCGGGACTCGAACTCACCGTCGCCGGAGTGCGAACGAATTTCCGGATGCCGGATCTCTATTCGATCGGGGTCGGGGGCGGCAGTCTCATTGACGAATCGACCGGCACTGTCGGCCCGCGAAGCGTCGGCTTCCGCCTCACGAGCGAGGCGCTCGTATTCGGCGGCGAGACGCTGACATTGACCGATGTAGCGGTCGCCGCCGGCCGCCTCGCGATCGGCGACCCTGCGCGTGTCGCCAATCTCGGGCGCAGCTTAATCGAGCGCGTTGATAACCATCTACTCCGCCGCCTCGAGCGTCTGCTCGAGAACTACGAACGGGCCAACCAGCAGTTGCCAGTGATATTGGTCGGCGGCGGCGCGCCGCTGATCTACGAGCAGCTGCGCTCGCTGGGCCGGACCGTAGTCTGTCCGGCTCACGCTGGAGTCGCGAATGCACTGGGCGCGGCGATGGCGCAGGTTGGCGGTGAGGCGGATTTGACCTTCGCCGCTGCCGAAGTCACGCGCGCCGAAGCGTTGCAACGTGCCGAATATGAAGCGCATCGTCGGGCCCGCGATGCGGGAGCCGCCGAGCGATCGATCGTCACAGTCGAATTGGAGGACGCAGCCCTTTCCTATCTAGCGGCCGACGCACTGCGAGTGCGTGCGCGCGCGGTCGGCGATATCGAAGAGCCAGTCGCATGAGTTTCGAAATCACGCGACGCGATATCTCGGCACTGGCGCTCGGCTCCGCCGTGCTCGGCACGGGAGGTGGCGGCAATTCCTACTACGGTCAGCTCGCGGCCAACCGCATCCTTGCCGACGATGTATCGGTTCGTGTCATTGGCATCGATGAGATGGATCCCGCTTCGTTTGCGATTACGTCAGCCGCGATCGGCG
>JASHQJ010000350.1 GCA_030037595.1 Candidatus Binataceae bacterium | reverse complement strand
ATGTCGATGACCTCGCGCAGTTCCGCATTCTGCTCGTATTGTCTGCGCGGCGCGTAGCCATTTTCGATTTGCGATCTGACCTCGGCTGCCGTCAGGCCGAACAGGAAGAAGTTCTCTTCACCAACGGCGTGGCGAATCTCCACGTTCGCGCCGTCGAGTGTTCCGATCGTAACCGCGCCGTTGAGCGCGAATTTCATATTGCCCGTGCCGGAAGCTTCCTTGCCCGCCGTCGAAATCTGTTCCGACAGATCGGCGGCGGGATATATGTGTTCGCTGGTCTTTACGTTGAAGTCTGGTATGAAGACGACTTTCATGCGGCCATGCATGCCGGGATCGCTGTTGATCAGGTCCGCCACCGAGTTGATGAGCTTGACGATTAGCTTGGCCATCGCGTAGCCGGGCGCCGCTTTGCCGGAGAACACGAAGGTGCGCGGAACGATATCGATTCCCGGGTGGCGCTTGATTCGCGCGTAGAGCGTCGCGGCGTGCAGAATATTCAGATGCTGTCGTTTGTATTCATGTATGCGTTTGACCTGCACGTCGAACATCGTCTCCGGGTTGACCGCGACTCCCGTGGTGCGCTCGATCATCGCGGCCAGCCGCCGCTTGTTCGCATACTTGATCAGCCGGGCCGCATCCTGGACTTCGCTGTCGGTCGCGAACTCTTCGAACCTCTTGAGGTCATGTTCCAGGCTCGAGATCCATGAGTCGCCGATTTTGCTGGAAATCAGACCCGCGAGCCCCGGGTTGCTGACCACCATCCAGCGCCGCGGCGTGACGCCGTTGGTCACATTGGTGAATTTCTCGGGACTCATTTCCGCGAAGTCGCGGAGCACGTCTTCCTTGAGCAACTGCGAGTGAAGCTCCGCGACGCCGTTAATCTTCTGACTACCTACGCTCGCGAGGTTGGCCATCCGGACATATTTGCCGTCGGTCTCATCGATAACCGACATCCGCGCCAACCGTCGAGGATCGTTGGGGAATCGCGCACGCACCTGCTCGAGAAATCGCCGATTGATCTCGTAAATGATCTGCAAATGGCGCGGCAGCAGGCGCTCAAAAATCGGCAACGGCCACTTCTCCAGCGCCTCGGGCAAGAGGGTGTGATTTGTGTAGTTGAAGGTGTGGCGCGTAATCTCCCATGCCTCGTTCCAGGAAAACTGATGCTCGTCGAGCAGCAGGCGCATCATCTCCGCGATTCCGATCGACGGATGCGTATCGTTGAGCTGCACTACCCAGTACTTGTGGAACTCGGAGATCGCGCGGCGGCGTAGCCGATGCAGCCGCACCATGTCCTGCAGCGAGCATGAGACGAAGAAGTACTGCTGCTCGAGCCGCAGCATCTTGCCTTCCAGTTGTTCATCGTTCGGATAAAGGACCTTGGTGATGTTCTCGGACTCCACCATGTCCTCGACGGCGCCGTAGTAGTCGCCGACGTTGAATTTCCCGAAGTCGAGTTCCTCGTGCGATTCGGCTTTCCAGAGCCGCAGCAGATTCACCCACGGCACGCGGTAGCCGAGAGTCGGCGTATCGTACGCGACTCCGCGTACGATTCGATCGGGGATCCATCGGGCTTGTAATCGCCCCGATTCGTCCTGAACCGATTCGACGCGGCCGCCAAACTTGACCTGATGAATATTCTCGGGCCGCGCAATTTCCCACGGATTTCCCCGGCGCAACCACTCATCGCTCAATTCGACCTGCCATCCGTCGTGGATGACTTGCCGGAAGATTCCGAACTCGTAGCGGATGCCGTAACCGATCGCGGGCATCTGGAGAGTTGCCATCGATTCCATGTAGCAGGCGGCGAGACGTCCGAGGCCACCGTTGCCCAGGCCTGGCTCCTGCTCCTGGTCGATGAGGTCAACCAGGTTTTGTCCGAGCTCGGATACCGCGCGATCGACCTCGCGATAAATCCCGAGACCCACGATGTTGTTGTGCAGATGCGGTCCGAGCAAGAACTCGGCAGAAAGATATGCGACCACTCGTTGGTGATCCTCGGATCGAACGTTGGTGCCGCGATACCAGTTCGCGACCATCAGGCCGCGCACGGTCAGAGCGAGTGCGGTGTACCAGTCGCGCTGCGTTGCGTGCCGTGGCTGGCGTGCAAGCGCGAGTTCCAGATTGTCAAGGATTTTCTGTTTGAGCGATATAACCGAAACGCCTTCGTCAGATGCCATCTTCCCAGTCGACCTTTGTATTCGAGATCGCGCATTCCTGTGGATGGAAATCTACGCCGGTTTGAATCTTTATTACGAATCCGGCGCGAACGAACCAGTTTGAAAGACGGTCAGGTCGATTGCAATCGCACTTCTAGTCCAGCTCCCGAGCCTTCTGCAATCTACGTTTAACCCGCTCGCTCTCGCACTTGAGATGCGCGTACTCGTGGGGGTTGTCCTCGTGCTCCACACGCGTGACGACGTAATCCTCGCCGCCTTCGTCGCGAACGTCGACCCTATCGCCACACAGGATACACAGATACACGCGAGCCATTTTCGGATTCTCCTCTATAGCGCCCTCGGCCAGTTGCGCGCCCGAAATTTGTCGGGCCGACTCATCGACCGGAGAAAACGCCGTCCCCGATTCAACGCCGCGACAAGGGCACTTGGGCAAGGATAGGGAAGGAGGGTTGCATCGGACTTACCAAAGTTTGACCGGAGCGTGACGTACCGCAGAGCTTGTATGGTGTCCACTGTCAAGGCTTCTGCTCGCTCATCGTGAAAGAGGAACTGAACATTTTTTCCCTCGGCCTCTCACCCGATCTGGAGGCCGAGGAAAAAATGTGGTGGGGCGTGGGGCTTAGAATCCGGGACGCGAAGCCGCGGCGATCTGCGGAGGCAGGCCAGGACTCTTTTCCCTGACCAACGACGCCGATCGCGGCGAGCCAACCAATGAATGAGAGCGGCTAAGATGTGGAAGGTTTCCCGGAGAGATGTCGCCGCCGGCCGTGCTGAAGGATAAGTCCTTGTGCGCTAGATTGGCGCCCTCGTCCGGGGCTCAGGGCTCGAACGGTATCCAGAGGCGCAAGTGGCGTCCTCGCATGGACAAGCGTGAGCGTGGGTTCCGGCTGGGTCGGGGAATCGAGTCGTGGAAGGGAAGGTTGATGAGGTTTGCGGAATCGACATCGGAGCCGAGCGTCACATGGTCGCGGTGCTCGACGAGCAGGGTGAGGTCTTGTGTCGCTCCAGTCCGTTCGGTGAAGACGCTTCTGGATATGCACGTCTGTTCGAGTTGCTGGGTTCGCCCGATGACTGTCTGGTAGCGCTGGAGGCGACCGGGCATTACTGGCGCAATCTATTCGTCGCTCTGATCGCGAAGGACTATGCGGTCGCAGTGCTGAACCCACTGCGCACTGCTCGCTTTGCCGAGGAGGAGCTACGGCGCACCAAGACCGACGCGATCGATGCGCTTGGGATCGCGCGCTTCGCGCAGCAGAAACGACCGCGAACGACGCAGCTGCCCGATGCATTGTCAGAAGAATTACGTGAGCTGGAGCGGCTGCGCGAAAGACTTGCGGAGGACTTCGCCAGCCGTCTGAGACAGTTGCATCGCGCTGTGGACCTGGGCTTCCCGGAGTTCACCCGCTACTTACGAACGCTCGAGAGCCAGCTGGCCACCACGATCCTGTCGCGCTATCCGACCGCAGCATCGTTCCGCAGCGTCCCCGCGAAGAAGCTCGCGCGGGTCGTTTATGACAGCTCACACAAGATCGGCGAGGAACTGGCGCGGGCTCTGATCGAGGCTGCCGAGAAGTCAGTGGGCGCGTATCATTCCGAACCCTACCGACCGCGGATCAAATACCTGGGCGAGGACCTGGGCTCGCTGCGTCGTCGGCTTAAAGACTTGACGCGCGAGGTCGGACGGAAGTCGACGAACATGAGGTTGGCAAACTGATCATGACCATCGAAGGTGTGGGACCGTTGACCGCGGCTTGTTTGATCGCAGAGCTCGGAGATCGGCACGCTTTGATAGCCCCGGCGCTATCGCCAGCTACGTTGGCGTGATCCCGCGCCTCCGGCAATCGGGTAAGAAACTTTCACGAAAAGGCCGGCGATCCCATTAGGGAACGCGCGCTTGCGCAAGTCGCTCTGGATGGTGGTTCTGCAACTTATCCGGCGCAACGGCTGGCTGCGCCAATACTACGAACGGCTGCGGGCTGCAGCGAAACCGGGCAAGGTTGCTGTCATCGCCGCAATGCGAAAGTTGCTCGTTGCTGTGTGGAGTGTGGCGACTCACCGGAGACCGTTTGTGCCGATAATGTCGGCCCGGGCCGCGACTTGACGCCGTCGTTGTTCGCCAGGACTACAAGAAAATTATCGCTCAAATCGTCCCGGACCTCTGACGCAAACAGGTTGATGTCATGAGTGTCTCCGAACATATCATCTCCGACGGCACCTTCGTTGCTCCTTCTCGTGCAAGGTCGGGCTTTCGCGTCCGCCCGAGCGTATCGAACCGCGGTTGGAAAGGCGTATCGAAGGACCTCCCCAGCGCCCCGTGAGGGGGCGTTATTCGGTTGGAAAGCCGAAGGGGTCACGGGTTCACATCCGCCTCGCTCCACCATCCAGTCTGTAGGGTCTCGGACATCGCGGAGAATCGATCAAAATCCGCGCGTGTGCGCGATTTGCGATCGTGCGCGGACCCAGAGAGCGTCTCTTTGCGCGAGATTAGCGGGAATCGGCCAACTTCTCTCTCGGCGCGATTTAGCTAGGTCCGCGGATCATCGCCATTGATTCGCCTGAGGGATGATTTCGCTCTTAGACCGATATTCGATAGACCTGCGCAGCTTACGCGCTTGAGCACAGTCGCATGCTGCCCGATGAGAACGCTGGTGCGGGTCTTCAGACCGCCTCGTCACAGGCTCAGGCCGCGCATCATGGTCGCGATTTTCTGGATTCAGTGGTCGAGATTTACTTCGACGGGCAATGCGAATTGAAACGTCGCACCGCCTTCGAGGTTCTGCGTCGCCCACAGCCGAGCGTCGTGGTTCTCGACGATCGAACGGACAATAGTGAGCCCCATGCCCATGCCGGTCGACTTGCGCCCCGCGCCGGTGGCAGAGAATCGGGGACCTCCACCGACCGCGAAATGCCTTTCGTCTGCGTCGCCGCTCACGATGTGGTTGACGCCCAGCAGCAGCTTTTTGATGTCCACTTCCCAGCATCTTCACTTCGCTCCGCTGGAACATCGAACCTTGCGCACGACAGTCGAGCACTCGCGCGTCGTCTTCAATGATGTCGTTGAGGGCCGTTCTGATTTCGCCGAGGTCGGGTTTCTTGGACGTGACCAAACGTGAAGCGGCCCTCGCGTTGTTCATGATCACGCTTAGCGGTTGGTTCAACTCGCGCGCCAGGGAAGCGTCAGTTCTCCCATCGTCACGACTTGAGAAACTTGGCGCAATTACTCCGATATACACCGAATCTCCGCTTCACTCCGCTTGCGTTCCAGTGCGTTTCCGAAAATCTCGACCACCAAACTCGCGGCGAGAGATATACTTCGTGCTCCCCAACGATGCGAGGGAGGATCAATGAAATGAGACGCCCGATTTTATTGGCTGCATTGCTTTCGATCACGTTGGCAGCCTGCTCTACCACTGTCGAAAGTAAACCGGAAGCCGCGAAATCATTGGAGTCCGGAGGACAGCTACCAGCCGCTGTCACGGGCTTCTTTGGAAATGATGCCTCGAAATTGCAGCCCGGGCCGGAAGGTGGCGCCGCGCTCGCGTACGTCAATTCGAATGCTCAATGGAGCAAGTACACAAAGATCCAGCTGATGCCGGTCGAGTTCTGGGCCGCTCCCGATACTAAGGTCTCCCAATCCGATCAGCAGATGCTCA
Organism: Candidatus Binataceae bacterium; assembly: GCA_030037595.1. Classification (GTDB taxonomy): domain Bacteria; phylum Desulfobacterota; class Binatia; order Binatales; family Binataceae; genus JASHPB01. The sequence continues at coordinate 335 of JASHQJ010000350.1, read as the reverse complement.
CCAGCTACATGTACAACAAGCTGCACCAAGATCTGAGCAAGAACTTCGCGCTGGTCAGCCAGCCCGGTCCCGACGTGCTGACCCTGCGCGTGGCCCTCATGGATGCCACTACCGCCACGCCCGGCCTACGCAGTGTCTCGGTCATCGTGCCGCAGGCGCGCATCCTGAATGGCCTGCAGTCACTCGCAACCGGTAGCTACGCGTTCGTCGGCTCGGCGGAAGGCGAGATGAAGGCGACCGACTCGACCACTGGCGAGCTACTGGCCGGAGGGGTTGACCAGCGAGCCGGCGGCATGGGCATCAAGGGCGCGGCGTCCTTCCGGTGGGGTGACGCC
>JASHQJ010000349.1 GCA_030037595.1 Candidatus Binataceae bacterium | reverse complement strand
TTCGCCGATACTGAAGAGTGCGGCGGGCAATCGCACTGCGAATTCGTTCACGCCGAAAAGCCGGATTGCCGCGGCCTCGGCCCAATACACGAGCGGAGGCTTCTCAAAGTAGCGCTGCCAGTCGTCGCGCGGCGTGACGTAGTCGCCGCTCACAACCATCTCGCGCGCGATCTCGGCGTAGCGTCCTTCGTCCGGCTCCCAGAGCGCGGGACGGCCAAGGCCCGGCAGATAGAGTATCGCCGCTATAAGCGCCGCGAACGCGAGGCGATACCAACGGTTGACGCGCAGCATGTCGGTGCAGTGTCGCGGGACCGTCCGATCAGATCAACGCCCCGGCCACGGCCCACGGATCCCAATGTGAGGTCATCTTTAATTGATGGCTCTGGTTTGTCAGAATTATGCATCTGTCCGCCCAATGCACGGATGCTTGCGCCTCGGCGCTCCACCTCGAACATTGACTTCCGCTCACAAAATATCTCCGATTCGCGGCACGACGATGCAATCGAAGGCGCCGGAGCACATGGTGTCGATCGTCGTCCCGGTGTTCAATGAGTCGGCGAATCTCGATGCCCTGTGGTCGCGGCTGAAACCCGTGCTCGACGGGCTCGAGCGCGAGTGGGAGGTCGTTTTCATCGATGATGGCTCGCGCGACGACTCGCTGAAGATCCTGCGCGCAATCGCGACGAACGAGGGCGGCCGTGTGCAGGTCGTGGAACTCGCGCGCAACTTCGGCCAGCATTCGGCGATCCTCGCAGGCTTTCGCCAATCCAGGGGTGCGGTGGTAGTGACGCTCGACGCCGACCTGCAGAATCCTCCCGAAGAAATTCCGCGACTGCTCGACGCGATTGATGAGGGCAACGACGTCGTCGGCGGGTGGCGCGAGGAGCGACAGGACGACGCGTTTCGCCGCTACGCCTCGCGGCTGCATAATCGGCTCACGTCGATGATCGTCGGCGTGCCGATGCACGATTACGGATGCATGCTGCGCGCGTATCGGCGGCATATCGTCGATACGGTGGTCGATTGCGATGAGAAGGCAGCGTTCGTGCCCGCGCTCGCGAACACCTTTGCTAAGCGCGTCGCCGAGATTCCGGTCGGACACGACGAACGCAAGGGCGGCGAATCGAAATACGATCTGTTCGGCCTCGCCAAGCTGAGCCTCAACCTGATCACCGGGTTTTCTCTGATTCCGATCCAGGCGCTAAGCCTGACGGGAGTCGGGATCTTCATTCTCGACGCGATGTTCGCGGTGATCCTGATGATCCATCGAATCGTTTATGGACCGCAGGAAGAGGGCGCGCTGTGGACGCTGTTCGCCGTGCTGTTTCTCTTCGTCGGGTTCATTTTCCTGGCGCTCGGACTCATCGGCGAATACGTCGGGCGCATCTATATCGAAGTGCGGCGGCGGCCGACGTATATCGTGCGTGCCGTGCACGGCGCCGCGGCCGAAGGCGGCGAGCCGCATGGCAACTAGCGGTGGAGCGGATGACGCCGATCGATCGTGCGCGCGTCGCGAGCGCGCCCTGCGTGTTGTTCGCGTATCACGAGATGGGTTACGCGTGCATGGAGGCATTGCTCGCGATGGGCGCGCCGGTCGTGGCGCTCTTCACGCACGAGGACGACTCGCGCGAAGAGATCTGGTGGCGTTCGTGCGCTGCGCTCGCGCGTGAACACGGCATCGCGACGTTCACGCCCGAGGGCGTCGATCAATCGTGGCAGGAGAGAATCGCGCCGCTGAAACCAGCCGTGATCTACTCCTTCTACTATCGCTACCTGATTCCCGACGCCGTGCTCGCGCTCGCACCGCGAGGAGCATACAACATGCACGGCTCGCTGCTGCCAAAGTATCGCGGGCGCGCACCGGTTAATTGGATGCTCGTGAATGGCGAGCGCGAGGCAGGCGTCACGCTTCATCACATGGTAGCGCGCGCTGATGCCGGCGATATCGTGGGCCAACGTTCGGTAGCGATTGACGACGAGGACACGGCGCTGACGCTCTATCGCAAGCTCGTGCCGATCGGCGTCGAGTTGATAAAAGAGTTTCATCCGCAGATCGCGAATGGCAACGCTCCGCGACGTCCTCAGAATATCGCTGCGGGCAGCTACTTCGGCCGGCGTCGGCCGGAAGACGGACGAATCGAATGGAACTGGCCGGCGCGACGAATCTTCAATCTCGTGCGCGCGGTGACGCATCCTTATCCAGGGGCCTTCGTAAATGTTGATGGCCACAAGCTGTTTATCTGGAAGGCGCGGATCGCGAGCGAATCGGGCAAGCGTGGCGCGCCCGGTACTATTGTCGGCGTCAAGGCGGATGGCGTCGAGGTCGCGGCAGGTGACGGCAGTATCAGGCTGATCGCGGCGCAGTTCGATGGTGGAGTTGAGGACGCGGCGCGTACGGTGCTCGGCGCGAGAGCGCGAGTAGGCGCGAGAATCTAGATCGGAGTCCGGAGGTCACATGCGGGTTTTGATTACAGGCGGCGCTGGGTTTTTGGGGTCGCATCTTGCCGACGCGTTCCTTGCCCGCGGCGACGAGGTGTTCGTTCTGGACACCGGCTCGATCGCGAAGGTGCGGCACCTGCTGGACAATCCGCGTTTTCACTACATTCACGATTCGATCTTCGACCTTGAGCTGATCGACGGTCTCGTCGCGAAGGCAGACCTGGTTTATCACCTCGCCGCGGTGGTTGGCGTCGAGCATTACGTCGGCGACCCGTATGAAACGTTGAACGTCAACGTCAACGGCACGCAGAACATCCTGAAGGCGGCGTACAAGTACAGCAAGAAGGTGGTGTTCAGTTCGACGTCCGAGGTTTACGGCCGCAATCCCAAGGTGCCGTGGCGCGAAGACGACGACCGCGTGCTCGGCGCGACCAGTATCGACCGATGGTGCTACTCGACATCGAAGGCGGTCGGCGAACATTTTTTCTTTGCGTATCACAAGCTCGGACTGCCGATGTCGATCATGCGCTACTTCAATGTTTACGGGCCGCGGCTCGACAAGGTTGATGTCGGCAGACTGTTTACGATTTTCATGGGGCAGCTGCTGCGCGGCGCTGATCTGACGGTGATCGGCGACGGCAAGCAGACGCGATGCTTTACCTATGTAACCGACGCGGTCGAAGCCACCGTGCAGGCGGGCATAAATCCGAAGGCTGACGGCCAGGCGATCAATATCGGCGTCAACGTGGAGACCACGGTGCTCGATTTCGCCAAGCTGATGCTCGAGCTTTACGACGAGACACGATCGAAAATTAAATTCGTCACGCAGGAAGAAGTTTACGGCAGCAGCTACGAGGACATTCCGCGCCGCGTCCCCGATAACACCAAGATGCGCACGTTGCTGGGCGTCACGCCCAAGGTGAGTCTCCGCGAAGGCGTGCAGATGTCGATGGACTGGTTCCGCAAGGAGATGGCCTAGCGGCCTCGCACTCCATGGAAGTCGCGCTCAAGATAGACGTCGACACGCACCAGGGGATGGGGGAGGGCGTGCCGCGCCTGCAGGCGATGCTCGAGCGCGAGGGCATTGTCGCGAGCTTCTACGTTGCGATGGGGCCGGACAATTCGGGGCGCGCGGTGATACGCGCCTTCCGCAATCGCGGCTTCCTTGCCAAGATGTTCCGCACCAAGGCGGTTTCGATGTATGGGCTTCGCACGGTGCTGTCCGGAACGCTCCTGCCGGCGCGACCAATTGCGCTCGCGTTCCCGGAGATAATGCGAGGGCTGAAGCGATCTGGGTTCGAAGTCGGCGTCCACGGCTACGATCACGTGCGCTGGCAGGACTGGATTGACGACCTCGGCGATCACGGCGTGCGCGAAGAGCTCAGCGACGCGTTCGAGGCCTATCACGCGATTTTCAACCAGGCGCCGCAAAGCTTCGCTGCGCCCGGATGGCGAACGAGCGCATCAGCTCTGAGAGCGCTCGACGAGATGAACCTCGACTATCGAAGCGACACGCGGGGACGTGTTCCCTATCGATGCGTTGTTGAAGGCAGGATGCTCGCTACAATCGAGATTCCAACCACGCTGCCGACGCTCGACGAGGTGATGGGCCGCGCCGATCTGCGCAACCGCGCGGCCGTGATCGAGCTCCACCTCTCACAGTTCAAGTCCGATGCATTGAACGTCCACACCGTACATGCGGAGACCGAGGGCATGGGCGAGCTTGACAGTTTCACCGCGTTGGTGCGTGGACTGAAAGCACGTGGGGCGGTATTCGTTCAGCTTCGCGAGATTGCGACCCGCCTCAAAGCTGCTGAGCTGCCGGCCTGCGAAGTCATTCGCACGACTCTCCCCGGCCGCGCTGGCTGGATTTCCGCGCAGGGTGCGGCGTCGGTTCCTGCCAGCTGACGGCTTGACGATCCTTCGAATCGCGCCTGACGGCGCCGTCGGGATGTGGTAAGGATCGGGCAAATCCTGACGGAAGGGGACCGCTGATGCCATCACCGGAAAAGTTCGCCGAGCATCCACGTGAAGTCGGACTCGATCCAGCCAAGGTCGAAGCGCTCTTTCAACGCGCCGAGCGCGAAGTGAAGGAAGGGCTGCTGCCCTCGGTGCAGATTGCGATCGCGCGCAACGGCAAGATCGGTGCGATGCGCTCGCTCGGCAAGGCGGTGCAGGGCGGCACTGAAAGGGCCGCCACCAACGAGACGCTGTACGTAATCTTCTCTTGCACGAAGGCGATCATGTCGGCGGCGTCGTGGATCCTGATGGGCGATGGCAAGCTCGATCCTAAGGAACGCGTCGCCGACATCGTCCCCGAGTTCGGCACCAACGGCAAGGAAGGCATCACCGTCGAGCAGGTGCTGCTGCACGTCGGCGGATTTCCCAACGCGCCCTATCCGCAGGACGAATGGCTCGACCGAAACAAGCGGCGCGAGCGCTTTTCCAAGTGGCGGCTCGAGTGGCCGGTCGGCAGCAAGTACGAATATCATCCGACCTCCGGCTTCTGGGTGATCGCGGACATCATCGAACGGCGCACAGGGCAGGGCTTTCGTGAATTCGTGCGCGATCGAATCGCGACGCCGCTCGGCATTCCCGAGATGCGAGTCGGATTGCCGCGCGAACATCAAAATCGCGTTGCCGATCTTTGCTACGTCGGCGAACCGCTCAGCGATGAAGAGCGCAAGCAGCTCGGCCTGCCCGTGATGCCCGAGACCGAGGTTACCGAGGAAGCGATCCTGGGTTTCAACCGTCCGAACGTCCGCGAGGCGGGTGTCCCGGGCGGCGGTGGGATCATGACGGCGGGCGATCTCGCGCTCTTCTACCAGGGGCTGCTGCTCAATCGCGATGTCAACGGCAAACCGATTTGGAAGGAAGAGACGCTGAAGGATGCGCTCCGCGTGCGCTCGGGCGATTACAAGGATCCAATCTTTGGCGTGAAAGTGAATCGTGCGCTTGGCGTGGTGGTAGCGGGCGGCGACGGAATGGCGAACTATCGCGGCTTCGGCAAGACGAACTCGGCGCTTGCCTTCGGCCATGGCGGAGCGGGCGGTCAGATCGGATGGGGCGATCCCGCGACTGGGATTTCGATTGGCTACTGCACCAACGGATTCGATCGCAACGATTTGCGGCAAGGGCGCCGCGGCGTCGCGATCTCGAGCAGCGCCGCCGTCTGCAAAGCTTAATTTCGGACGCGGCTTGAGGCGCGAGAGTATCGCGTTTCAAGCTGTGAACGGATTCCGCAGCACGATTGTCGCGTCGCGGCCAGCGCCGACGCCGATCATTGCGATGGGCACGCCGACGATCTCGCCGACGCGATCGACATAGTTGCGCATCGCGGCTGGTAGCTCGTCGAGCGTGCGCGCATTCGCGGGACTCTCGCGCCATCCGGGCATCTCTTCATAAATCGGCTTGGCGCTGAGCAGCATCCGATGCGACGCCGGCATCTGATCGTAGCGCTTACCCTTCACGACGTAGCCGACGCAGATTTTGATCGGATCGAGACCCGTTAACACATCGAGCTTGGTAAGCGCGATTCCCCAGAGCCCGTTGACGCGTGCCGCGTAGCGCGCTTGCACGGCGTCGAACCATCCGATTCGCCGCGGCCTGCCTGTGGCGCTGCCGAACTCTCCGCCTTCTTCGCGAAGCGAGTCAGCGAGCTGCCCGGTGAACTCGCTCGGAAACGGTCCGGCGCCGACGCGCGTCGTGTAGCCCTTGCTGATGCCTAGAACCGCAAGTTGATTTGACGGGCCGATTCCGACGCCGTCGTACGCCGCGCTCGCGATGCAGTTGGATGACGTCACGTACGGATAAGTGCCGTGATCAATATCGAGCATCGTGCCGTGCGCGCCCTCGAACAGCACGCGCTTGCCCGCGGCGATCGTATCGCTGAGGTAAGCACCGCTATCGCACAGGTACGGCAGCAGGCGGCGGCGCGCCTTCTTCATCGCCTCGACGATCTCATCCGCTTTGACGGGTTTGGCCTTCAACACCGATTTCAAATAGGCGTTCTTTTCGCTGATGTTGCGCCGCAGCCGCTCAATGAACGCGGTCTGATCGAGCAACTCCTCGAAGCGGAGCCCGACACGCGCCATTTTGTCTTCGTAGGCAGGGCCGATGCCGAAGCCCGTCGTGCCGATCGCGCGCTTTCCCGCACGAGCCTCGCGCGCGCGGTCGATGGCGATATGGTACGGCATCACCATGTGCGCGTCGTAACTCAGGCGGAACAACTCCGGCTCCTTGAGGAAGCCGTTCTTCTTCAAATCGTCGATTTCCCCGAGTAGCGCGATCGGATTGACGACCGTGCCATTACCGACCACGCATGCCTTGCCGGGATGAAGCGCGCCCGCGGGTACGAGCCGCAGCACGTACCTGCGGCCGTCGACGACTAGAGTGTGCGCTGCGTTATTGCCGCCCTGGAAGCGCACAACGACATCGGCGTCGGCCGCGAGCATATCGACGATTTTGCCTTTACCTTCGTCTCCCCACTGTGTGCCGACCACGGCAACCGTATTCATAGCTGTTCCTCGCCGGTCGCAACTCTCCACCGGCCAACCGCTTGTCGCAATCGCAAAGGCCGCGCTAGAGCTTCAGCAGCGAAGCCGCCGTTATCGCTGGATGCGTCTTGAGCTTGTCGAGCACCGCGGGCGGCACCGCTTCGTCAACCTCGAAGACGCTGAGCGCCGTGCCGCCGACGCGATCGCGGCCTAGCTCGAGGCCGCCGATATTGATCCCTGCCTGTCCCAGTATCGTACCGACGGCGCCCACCACGCCCGGCACGTCGCGATTGTGCAATACCAGAAAGTATCCCTCGGGAATCGCTTCGACGCGGTAGCCGTCGATTCCCGTGATTCTCAGCACGCCGTGTCCCAGCACCGCACCCATGAATTCATGTGCGCCGCTGGCCGTCCTGATGGTGAGCTTCAAAGTGTTGACGTAATCGCTCGCCTCGCGCGTGCGGCGCTCACTCACCCTGATGCCGCGCTCGCGCGCCAGCATCGGCGCGTTTACGACATTGAGCGCTTCGTCGAGGAATCCGCTCATAAGCCCCATCAAAGCCGCGTTAGTGACCGAATCATGCTTGACGTTGGTCGCTTCGCCACCGAAGTCGAGGATGATTTCAATCGGCGATTCGCTGATGCTCTGCGCAGCGAGCCGGCCAAGTTTCTCGGCGAGCCTGAGATGCGGTCCCAGGATTTCCATCTCCTTGGGCGAGAGCGCCTGGATATTGACCGCGTTGCGGATCGTTCCTTCGATCAGAAAGTCAGCGACCTGCTGCGCGATATCAATCGCGACCTGCACCTGGGCTTCGTCGGTTGCGGCGCCGAGATGAGGTGTCGCGATGACGGCGTCGAGCTTGAGCAGCGGGTGATCAGCAGGCGGCGGTTCCTCGACAAAGACATCGAGCGCGGCACCCGCGACCTTGCCGGACTTTATCGCATCGGCAAGCGCGGCCTCATCGACAATACCGCCGCGCGCGCAGTTGATGATTCGCACGCCCTTCTTCATCTTCGCGAACGCCGCGGCGCCGACGATCCCGCGCGTGTCGTCGGTGAGAGGAGTGTGAACTGTTATGAAGTCCGAGCGCTCGATGAGCGAATCGAGGCTGACGAGTTCGACTCCGATTCGTGCCGCGGCCTCAGCCGTGATGATTGGATCGTATCCAATCACCTTCATTTTTAGGCCGAGCGCGCGCTCAGAGACGATACGGCCAATGTTGCCAAGACCGACCACGCCCAGGGTCTTATTGCAGATTTCGGCGCCGGTGAATTTGCTGCGCTCCCATTTGCCGGCTTTGACTGAGGCGTTGGCGGCGGGAATATGCCTCGCGAGCGCCATCATCATCGAGATTGCGTGCTCGCCCGTCGTGACGCTGTTGCCCGTCGGGCTGTTCATTACGACGATCCCGCGCCGCGTCGTCGGCTCGAGATCGACGTTGTCGATCCCAACGCCCGCGCGTCCGATCACCTTGAGTGAAGCTGCTCGCTCGACAACCTCGCGCGTTACCTTTGTCGAACTGCGGATCAGCAGCGCATGATACGGACCGATGATCTCGGCGAGTTCAGCCGGTTTGAGACCGGTTTTGATGTCGAATTGGATTTGCGGATAGCGCTTCAGAACCTCGAGGCCCTGCGGCGCCAGCGTATCACTTAGAAGAACGCGGAAGGTTTCCGCCATGGATGCTCAGATACTCCGTGCCAGTCGCGCCTGAACGGCGGCCACGCCCGCGCCCGCGGGAATTTTCGCGCCATGCTGCGTGAGAGCCAGTTCGAACGCGCTTACCGCGACCAGCATGTCGAAGGGGCTGAGATGCCCCATGTGCCCGATGCGCATGAGCTTGCCCTTCATCTGATCCTGCCCGCCCTGCACGCCGACGCCCAGCGTATCGCGCATGAACTTGACGGCCTTGCCGCCATCAACGCCCTCGGGCACGAGGATTCCGGTAACACCCGGTGCGGGATTGTCGGGCGCGATCAGGCGCAGGCCCAAAGCCTTCGCGGCCTCGCGCGTCGCCTCGGCCATCACTTGGTGGCGCGCGTACACGCGCGGCAGCGTTTCGTTATGGATCAGCTCGAGCGATTTGTTGAGGCCACATACCAGCGACACGGCCGCCGTCCATGCGGTAGTGTGCTCATCGCGCTGCGCCTTCAGCTCCTTGAGCAGATCGAAATAAAAGCGCGGCGTGTGATTCTGCTTGGCGGCGTCGAGCGCTCGCTCCGATAGCGCGACGAGTCCAAGACCTGGCGGCAGCATGAGAGCTTTCTGGCTGCCCGTCACGAACGCATCGACGCCCCATTCGTCCATCTTTTGTTCGAACACACCGACGGAGGTGATGCCATCGACGATCAGCATCACGCCGCGGCGCTTTGTTACTTCGCCGATCGCTGAGATCGGATGGACCGCGCAGGTCGAGGTCTCGCTCGCCTGCACGAGAACGGCGCGCGCGTTAGGATTCGATTTGAGTGCATCGTCGATTTGCTCGGCACGCACGGCGCGTCCCCATTCGACCTTTATCTCGTGGCCCGTCATGCCGAAGGTACCGAGCAGCTTGCCCCATCGCTCGCCGAATTTGCCGCCGTTGACGAAAATCGCCTCTTCGCCCGGCTGCAACAAATTGATTACAGCCGCTTCCATGCCTCCGGTTCCGGTCGAGGCGAGCAGGATTACCTCGGCGCGCGAGGTGCCGAAGAGCGGCTTCATGCGATCGCGCGCTTTGTCGAGGGTCGCGCTAAACTCGGGCGTGCGATGATGGATCACCGGACGCGCCATCTCGAGCAATACTTCGGGCGGAACCGGCGCAGGTCCGGGCGTGAACAGATACTGCTTTGTCACTGGCATGATTTTCTTGAGGAGCGCGCCGCGAAAGCGGTCAGTGGCCAAAAAAAATCTGGGTTCCGCGCGATGCGGAACACCAGACTGCGAATGCTGCCCGGAATTTCCGGTCCACGTCCTCACAAACTGGGATAACGGAGCATCTGAGGCGAGTCAAGGTGAAGGCGCTCTTATGCGCCCAAACGTGCACTGAGGCAGCGGTTTGAAATCGCTCGCCGCCAATTGTTAAAGGTGATCGGCGCCCTTCGATGCCCATCGAATGTGAAATCCGCGACGGCCGCCTCGTCTGGATCAAAAATCCGATCACGGGCGTCATTTCGTACGTTGTCGATGTGCGCGGCAAGAGCTTCGCCTTCACCCTCGGTCGAGACGCTCCCGACCCTGAGCATCCGCCGCTTTCTTCCGAGCACATCAAACGCGCTACCGAATCATGTCCGTTCTGCCCGGGCAACGAGGAGCTCGCGACGCGCGAGGTGATGCGCCTCACGCCCGAGGAGGTGCCGGGATGGATGGGTGGCTCGGCGTGTCCGCAGGCGCGCTGGGTGCTCCGCGTATTCAACAATCTCTTCCCGCGCATCCCGGCCGAACTCACCGGCGGCCGCAACGAGTCCTATATCGTTGTCGAAGATCCACGGCACTTTGCCGAATCTCCGCGCTCGCACGGCGATTTGCTCTTCACCGGCTCCCTCGGCGAGGAACACTTCGTCAAGATGATCGAGACTGACGCGCGCGTGATGCGGCTTTCGCTCGAGAATGAGGAAGTCTGTTCGGTCGTGGTGCGGAAAAACCAGGGCCGCGAATCCGGCGCCTCGCAGCCGCATCCGCATCAGCAGATAATCGGCTCACCGGAGCCGTTTCCTGCGATCGCGAGCGAGACGCGTGCGGAGCGCGAAAATCCTCACGTCTGGCACGAGATTGTCGCGCTGATGGAACGGCTGGGGCTGGTGATCGAAAAGCGCGACGGCCTCGTCAGCTATGCGAGTCCGATCGGCCCGTTCCCGCGCAGCTACGACGTCGTGATGCCATCATTTCGCGGCCTGCTCACCGAACTGAATCGGGAGCAGACGCATGCGTTCGCCAGCGCACTCTACCGCGTGCTGATGATTCTCGGGCCGCTGCCTCTGGATTACGAAATTCACCAGGGCGAGGGCCTGCCGCTGCACGCCCATATCAACGCGCGGCTCTATCCATACTCAAACGTCGCGGGGACGTTGAACCTGCCGAACACGCTGCTCGAAAGCGCTGCTGCAATTCGGAAGGCGCTCGCGCGCCACTGATAGCGTCTATTCTGCGCGCCAGACGGGCTTACGCTTTTCCAGGAAGGCGCGGACTCCCTCTTTCGCGTCCTTGCTGTGGCGGACATCGCGCGCCATGCGGAGCATATCGTCGTGCCACGCATCAAAAGTCTCCGACATGCAGCGGCGGACCGTAGCCTTCATCGCGCGCAGCGACAGCGGGGCATTGCCGGCGACTTTCTCGGCGAGGGCGGTCGCCGAAGAATCGAGTTTGGCGTCGGGCGTGACTTCGTGCACGAGGCCCATCGCGAGGCCGTGCTCGGCGTTGAACAGATCAGCCGAGTAGAGAATCATCGCGGTGTTTGCCGCGCCGCAGATCTCGATGAGCTTGCGGGTGAAATCATACGGCACCATCAGCCCGACCTTGCCGAGTGTCATGCCGAGGCGCGCATTCTGGGCCGCAATGCGCAGATCGCAGTGCAGCGCGAGCTCGAGGCCACCGGCGAGTGCCGCGCCCTGAACTGCCGCGATAGTGGGGACGGGGAATTTCTCGAGACGGCCGAACACGAACTCGAGCGAAGTGACGTTGTGACCGCCCGCCGACTCGTCAACTTCCTTCAGATCGACTCCCGCGCAGAAGCTCGCCCCTTCGCCGCGCAGCAGCAGCGCTCGCACTTCCTTGTCGCCCTCCAGCTGGGCGAGTGCGCCGTTGAGCGCTTCGATCAAAGGCTGATTCAGCGCGTTGCGCTTCTCGGCACGATTCAGCGCGAGTACCGCGTAATTCTCATGCCGTGTAACCTTCAGGATGTCGTCAGCCATCGCAAGAACTCCTTGATGAGAGAGTAGGGCGCAACTGCGGCAGCATCGCATGCAAATCGCGCCCGCTTCAAGATTCGAGCGCCGGCTAAACGACGATGCTCAGCATCTTATCTTTGACGTAAATGAACTTGCGCGGCGTTTTGCCGCCGAGGTTGCGCACGACTGCCTCGCTCTTGAGCGCGAGGTCACGCACCGTGTCCTCTCCGGCACCGGCCTCGACCGTCAGACGATCGCGAACCTTGCCGTTGATCTGAACAACGACGGTCACAATCTCCTCGCGGGCGAGATCCGAATCGTGCTTCGGCCAGGTGTTCAGATGAATCGATTCGTTGTGGCCGAGGGCGCGCCAGATTTCCTCCGTGACGTACGGCGCCATCGGCGCGAGCATCGCGAGGTACGACTCCGCGATGAACCGATTGAGTTCGTCCGGCGCGAGCTTCTGAAGCACATTCAGGAGCGCCATCAGTTCCGCGAGCGCCGTGTTGAAGCGGAAGCGCTCGATGTGATTGGTCACCTTGGCAATCGCCTGGTGAACGCGCTTCAGTGTTTCGGCCGACGGTTTGCCGTCCGGCGCGCCAGCCTCGACGTATCGGCGCACGAAGTTCCATACGCGCGTGATGAACCTCTGCGTGTCGGCGACTCCGCCCTCGTTCCAGTTGGTCGCTTCGTCAAAGGGGCTCATGAACAGCTCCCAGAGCCGAAGCGCGTCGGCACCGTACTGGTCGATCATCGCATCGGGCGTGACGACGTTGCCCTTGCTCTTCGACATGCGCTGGCCGTCGGGCGCCCACACGACACCCTGGTTGCGCAGCACAGGAAAGGGCTCCTGGAAGTTGATCAGCTCGGAATCGAACATCACCTTGGTCCACATCCGCGCGTAGAGCAGATGCATCACGGCGTGCTCGGCGCCGCCGACGTAGAGGTCAACGGGCAGCCAGTAATCGACAGCCTTGCGATCGAAGGCGAAGCGCGTCTCGTGCGGCGACGCGAAGCGGAGGAAATACCACGACGAGCACGCGAAGCCGTCGAGCGTGTCGGTCTCGCGCTCAGCCGGCCCGCCGCACTTCGGGCAGGTCGTGTCGACGAACTCCGGCACGTTCGCGAGCGGGGAGCGTCCCGTTCCCGACGGCAGGTATTCCTTCATCTGCGGCAACCGGACCGGCAACTGATCGTCGGGTACCGGCACGATACCGTCGTTCTTGCAGTACACGATTGGGATCGGGCATCCCCAGTAGCGCTGTCGAGATATCAGCCAGTCGCGCATACGATAGCTGATAGTTGCCTGGCCAATTCCGTGCTGTTCCGCGTACTGGCAGATCGCCTGGATCGCGTCGGCAGTCTTCCTGCCGTTGATGAACCCGGAATTGATCGCGACGCCATACTCGGTGAACGCGCGATCGCTCGGCGGCGGCGCGCCGTCGAGCGGCGCTGTCACTCGCGGGATCTCGAGCCCGTATTTGGTGGCGAATTCGAAATCGCGCTGATCCTGTCCAGGAGCCGACATGATCGCGCCCGTGCCGTAGCCCATCAGCACATAGTCGGCGATCCAGATCGGGATGTCCTTGTTGCTGAAGACGTTGTGCGCGTATGCGCCTGTGAAGACGCCTGATTTTTCCTTAAGCGTCGAGAGGCGGTCGATCTCAGTCTGCCTTCGCGCCTCGGCGACGTAAACCTCGACTGCAGTGCGCTGCTCGGGCGTCGTGATTTCCGCGACCAGCGGATGCTCCGGCGCGAGCACCATGAAAGACACGCCGAAGACCGTGTCGGGACGCGTCGTGAAGAAGCGGACTTCCTTGCCTGGATGCCCCTTCACGGGAAACGCGAGCTCGGCGCCTTCGGAGCGGCCGATCCAGTTGCGCTGCATCAGCTTGATCGGCTCGGGCCAATCGATCTGGTCCAGGTCTTCGAGCAGGCGCTCCGCATACGCGGTGATCTTCAGATACCACTGCTCGAGGTCCTTCTTGGAAACCGGAGTATCCGTGTGCCGCCAGCAGCATCCGTTGATGACTTGCTCGTTGGCGAGGATCGTTCCGCATTTGTCGCACCACCATTGCGAGCCCATCGCGCGGTATGCGAGTCCGCGCCGATACAGCAGCAGGAAGAACCACTGTGTCCACTTGTAGTACTCAGGCGCCGAGGAATTGATCTCGCGCGACCAGTCGTAGGCGCATCCGGAGATCGTGAGCTGGCGCCGGAAGTTGGCGGCGTATCTCGGCACCATCTCCGACGGATGCGCTTGCCGCAGGATCGCCTCATTCTCCGCGGGCAGGCCGAACGCGTCCCATCCCATCGGATGCAGAACGTTGAACCCGGCCATTCGCTTGTACCGGCCAATCACGTCGCAGGGGACGTAGTTATGCAGATGACCTACGGAAAGGCCCGCGCCGGACGGATAGGGGAACATCTCGAGCACGTAGAACTTTGGCCGGCCGGAATCCTCGCGCGTCCTATAGAGGTCGGTGCGATCCCATTCGGCCTGCCAGCGCGCTTCGATTTTCTTCGGGTCGTATCGTTCTTCCATTTACGCCGATTGCTTTTTTCAAAATTCGGAGGATCGAGTCTACCGCGCTGTCCAGAACGGTCCAAACCGAAGCGGTGGGGGGCGTGACCCGAACGGGCGTTAGAGTCCTTGACCGGCTGCTATGCGCGGGCTATTCGCAATGGAGCGCTACTGACCGAGTGGTATGGACGTGGGACGACCTCTGGCAATTGTGAGCGATAGCAGCGTCGATTTGCCCGCCGCCGAAGCCGAACGGCTCGGGATCGAAATTGCACCCTTGCAGGTCGCGTTCTCGACCGAGTTCTTCTATGACACTCGTCTCGCGCGGGCCGAGTTCTATCGTCGGCTTCCAGGCGAGCCGCGTTTGCCCGTGGTTGCCGCCGCGATGCCGAAGGATTTTCTCGAGGCCTACCGTCGGGCGCATCATCGCGGCGACGGAATTCTCTGTCTCATCAATCCTTTTGAATCGTGCTCGACTTACACCTCCGCTTATTCGGCGGCGGTGGTCGCGAAACGCGACGATCAAATCAGCGTCGATGTTCTCAACACCGGACGCGCACTTACCGCCCTCGGCGCGGTTTCGATCGAAGCCGCCGAGATGGCGTCGCGCGGCGCTACGGCCCAGGAAGTAATCGCCGCGATCGAAGCGGCGACTTCCCATATCGACACTTATTACGCGCCCGCCACCAGCGAGTATCTCCAGCGCGACGGGCGGATCTCAATCTACGAGATGCAGGTGGGGAGCCTCCGCGGGATGCTGCCGCTCGTTCGTGTATGGGGACGCGTGGCGGTCGTTGGAAAAGCTCGCACGCAGGCGGAGAATATCGAGGCGATGCTCAAGCGGGCCGAGGCCGAGCTCGAAGGCGCCGAGGCGACCGTCATCGTGACGCATGGCGACAACGCCCGTGGCGCCGATGAACTCGCGACGGCAGCGAAGAAGCGTCTTCGATCCAAGCAGTTGCTCATCACGGAGCTTGGGCCTTCGGCCGGTGGGTACTGCGGGGCCGGAACTGTCGGCCTTGGCTTTTGTCCGAGCCTGGTCAAACTGAACTGAGCGCGATGCAGCGGTGCCGCGCGCGATCGCGGCAAACGGAGCGGCTATGAAATTCGGAATCTTCTACGAACACTCGGTGCAGAAGCCCTGGAACCGAAAGTCGGAACTGCGCGCGTATCACCAGGCGCTCGAGCAGATCGAGCTCGCCGATGAGCTCGGCTTCGACCAGGTCTGGGAGGTCGAGCATCACTTCCTGGAAGAATATTCGCATTCCTCGGCGCCCGAGGTTTTCCTCGCCGCCGCAGCAGCGCGTACGAAGCGTATTCATATCGGCCAGGGAATCGCGGTATGCCTCCCGCCGATGAATCACCCGGCGCGAATCGCAGAGCGCGCCGCCGCGCTCGATCTGATCTCCAACGGCCGCCTCGAATTCGGCACCGGCCGCTCGGCGACATGGGCTGAAGTTGGCGGCTTCGGAATCGATCCCGATAACACCAAGGAAATGTGGGACGAGGTGATTCGCGCGATCCCGCGGATGTGGACCGAGGAAGAGTTCGAGTGGAACGGCAAGTACTTCAAGATGCCGCCGCGCAACATCCTTCCGAAGCCAATCCAGGATCCGCATCCTCCGATGTGGGTGGCGGTGTCGTCGCCCGAGACCGCCGTGCAAGCCGCCGAGCGCGGAATTGGCATGCTGGGCGTCACGCTAGGGACACCGGCCGACTACAAGCGGCTGGTCGCCGACTATCGGCGCATCATCAAGAACTGCGACCCGGTTGGCAAGTTCGTCAACAACCAGGTCAACGCGGCGAGCTGGCTCTATTGCGGTGAGACCGAGGCCGAAGCGCGCGAGGTCGGCGGCGCGGCTGCGTTCAACTTCTTCCGCACCGCGGCGCACCTGGTCGGCCTCGGCGGTATCTACCCGTCGAACGCGTACACTGCGCAGGCCAACGCGACTGCGCTCCTTAGCCAGGCCGAGATATTCTCGCTCCGCGAGGGTTTCCCCGTCGGTACGCCCGATCAGATCATCGAGAACCTCCGCTACTGGGATGAGGTCGGCGTCGAGCGCGTGTGCTGCATGATCAACTTCGATCAGCAGATTCCGCAAAAGAAGGTGCTCGCGAGCCTCGAGCGCTTCGCCAAGTATGTTATGCCGGCGTTCGCCGACGACAGACCCGACAAGAGCCGCGATACAAGCAAGGGCGGACCGGAAGCGCCGCCGATGCCCGGCTGATGCTCAAGGGGCGATGCCTGTGCGGCAAGGTGCGCTACGAAATCGACGGCGCGCTGGGACCGGTAGTGCAGTGCCACTGCTCGATGTGCAGGTGCGCATCGGGCTCGGCGTT
>JASHQJ010000348.1 GCA_030037595.1 Candidatus Binataceae bacterium | reverse complement strand
TGTCTGGCTGTTGCTGTACGCCTACTTCCGGGATTGGCGCGGCGCGCTGCGTCCGACGATCTCGGGCGTAATCTGCGCGATCTGGGGCCTCGGCTTCATCAACCTGATTGGCTTCGGCCTCGATCCGCTCGTGCTGGTCATCCCGTTCCTGATCACCGCGCGCGCCGTCAGCCACTCGGTCCAGATGCACGATCGTTACTACGAGGAGTACTACCGCCTCCGCGACAAGGAGAAAGCGATCCTGTCTGCGTTCTCCGAGCTGTTCGTGCCGTCGCTCTCGGGTATTCTCACCGACGCCTTCGGCGTGCTCGTGATCCTGCTCGTGCCGGTGCTGTTCCTGCAGAAGCTCGCGATCACAGCCAGCTTCTGGATTGCTGCGATTATCGTGAGCGAACTCCTGCTCAACCCAATCGTTTACTACTATCTCGAGCCGCCAAGGATCGAAGTTATCGAGAAGCGCGAGCACGGCGCATTCAAGCGCATGCTGCAATGGATCGCGCGCCCGATGTTGACGCCGACCGGACGCGGTATAAGCGCGGTGGCAACGGTCGGAGTGATCCTGCTCTGCGCATTTTTCTGGACCGGTCTCAAGGTGGGCGATCCTTCCTCGCAGGAGCCCATCCTGTGGCCCGACTCACCGTACAATCGCGCGATGGCCGCGATCCAGGATGAATTTGGCGGTATCGAGCAGTTCGTCGTCGTGGCTGAATTGCAACGGCGCGACGCGCTGGAAGATCCGAAGCTCTTCCACGTGATGGACGAGTATCAGCGCTATATCGAGGGCGATTCCGCCGTCGGCCGCACTTTCTCAGTCGCCGATTTGCTGTCCAATGGCGGCTCCGCAATTCATGAGTTCCAGCCGAAGTGGAACGTGCTGCCGAGCACGATTCGCGGCACCGGCCAGTTGCTCGGTGGACTGCTCGCCGGAGCGTCACCGCTCTCGACCGCTTACATCATCACACCGCGCCGCGACGCGACGCAGATGTCAGTGTATTGCAAGGATCGCAAGGGCGAGAACGTCGAGCGCATCGTGATCCGCACCAAGGACTTCTTTAACCAGCCCGGTCACCAGGTCAAGGGCGTTACCTTTGCGCCCGGTGCTGGAATCATCGGCGAGCTCGCGGCCGCCAACCAGGAAATCATCGACAACGATGTGCTTCTGAACGTGCTAGCATTCGTAACGATCTATCTGATCGTCCTCGTCACCTATCGTTCGTTCGTCGCGGGCTTCTATCTGCTGTTTCCGCTCGCCCTCGCCAACGCCGCGATCAACGCCTACATGGGCGCGCACGACATCGGTATCAACATCAATACTCTGCCGGTAGTCACTGTCGGAGTAGGATTCGGAATTGACTACTCAATTTATATAGTTAGTCGAATCATCGAGGAGCTGGCTCTCGGCCAGGAGCTGCGCGACGCGACTTACACCGCTCTTACAACTTCGGGCAAAGCCGTAGCGTTCACGGCGCTCACGCTCGTCGCCTCTGTTCTCTTCTGGTACTGGTCCGACATCCGCTTCGACGCCGAGATGGGCCTGCTGCTCGCGGTCTGGATGTTCGTGTCGATGCTCGGCGCGATGACGATCCTGCCGGTCATGATCGTCACCTTCAACCCCGGCTTCATCCGCCGCGAAAAGGAGCGCATCCTGGCAACCCGCCGCCCCGACCTGGCGCAGCGAATCGCGGCATCTTCCTAAATCGCGATCCGCCCTGATAGGTTGATCTCGTGCCGGCTCTCACACTTGAGCGGCTCGATCATTTCGGAATCGAGGTGACCGAGCTCCGACGCGCAGAGCGTTTTTACACCGAGGTGCTCGGCCTCAAAGTCGTGACGCATCTCGGCGACCAGGTCCTGCTCGATTGTGGCGGACAGAATCTCGCGCTGTTCGAGGTCAAGCGGCTACCGCTCGAACCCGGCGAACGGCGGAAGAAAATCGATCATCCTCTCGGCAAAGGTCATCATGCGTTCCGCGTAAGCCGCGACGATTTCGCCGCGGCAATCGAGCGACTTACCAAAGCGGGAGTCGAGACCGCCAAACCGATCGACTGGGGCGATCACGACTGTCTCTATTTTCTCGATCCCGACGGCAACCTGCTCGAAGTCGTGAGCTATCGATGACGCCGGAGAACGCTACGCACACGAACGGAGCCGTCGCGGCGGCCGCCGAACTGATCTCCGCCGAAGGGCTCAGCAAATGGTATGGCTCGCGGGCCGCAGTCGGTGAGCTCTCACTCGCGGCGCAGGCAGGCGAGATCGTCGGTCTGCTCGGACCCAACGGAGCAGGCAAAACGACAACGCTCTCGATGCTCTCCGGAGTGATCGCGCCCGACACCGGGAATGTGAAGATAGGCGGCCTCGATCTCGCCGCCAAT
This sequence comes from Candidatus Binataceae bacterium, assembly GCA_030037595.1. GTDB lineage: Bacteria > Desulfobacterota > Binatia > Binatales > Binataceae > JASHPB01. Next base: position 18,107 of record JASHQJ010000348.1, on the reverse strand, counting down.
CCGATCGTCGCGCGGCGAAAGCTCGGCCTGGTGCCGCAATCGATCGCGCTCTACCCTACCCTCACCGCGCTCGAGAATCTCCACTTCTTCGGCAAGATCCAGGGCCTCGCCGCGAATGATGCAGCCTCACGTGCATCCAGATTGCTCGAAACCGTAGGACTTTCCGACCGCGCGAGCGACATCGTCGCGGGCTTTTCCGGCGGCATGAAACGCCGCCTCAATCTCGCCTGCGGCATGATTCACTCGCCCGCCGTGCTGCTCCTCGACGAGCCCACGGTCGGGGTCGACCCACAGTCACGCGGGCGCATCTTCGAGGTGGTCGAGACCGTGGCCGCCGCCGGCGCCGCCGTGATTTACAGCACCCACTACATGGAAGAGGTCGAGCGGCTATGCAGCCGCGTCATCCTGATCGACCACGGCCATGTGGTCGCAGGTGGAACCACCGCTGAGCTAATCGCGCTCGCAGGTTCAGCGCCGCGCATCGACGTGATGACGCGCGATGAGCTAAAAGCGGGATGGTGCGATGGGATCGGCCGCGCGGTCGCATTCGCCGACGGTGCGCGCTTTGGCGCGTCGCTCGAGCTGGCGGCTCTGGACCAGGCCCCTGAAGTCATCCGCCGGGCTGAGCGCGCCGGCGGCGAGGTGCTGGAGGTCCATCTGCATCGGCCGAATCTGCAGGACGCCTTTCTGAAACTGACTGGCCATGCGCTGCGCGACAGCCAGTAGGCGTAGCGCGCGCGCTACGTGAACGATGATTCGCGCAATCTTCCTTACACTCGGGAAAGAATTCCGCCTCATCGGGCGCGATCGAGTCGGTCTGTTCATGCTGCTGGTGGCGCCGATCGCGGTGATCGCGGCGGCGGGTTTCTCGCTCGCCAATGTTTACGGCGGCCAGACTTCCGCCACGATGAAATCTGAGATCGCGTTCTACGACGAAGATCACGGCGCGGTCGGCCGCGCCGTCCATGATGCGCTCGCGGATTCGAAATCGGTTGAACTTGTCGTGGCGGCCGACCGCGCCGATGCGGAGGCGGACGTGCGTCAGCGCAAGCTGGCAGTGCTGGCGGTGATTGTGCCCGCCGGCACCACAGAATCATTGCGGCGCGGCGAGAATCCGAAGCTCCTCGTGTATACCGATCCCGTCAAATACCTGCAGAGCGCGCGGATCGAGTTGATGCTCGCCGAACTCGCGCGCGCGATCAGCGCCGCTGCCGCACACGACGCGCGCGTCCGTTTCGCCGCTGAGTCGACGGAGCTTCGCGATCAACTCGAACATGCGCGCGCCGCGGAGGACCGCGCTCGCGCTGACGCGGAAAAGCTGTCCTCCGATAGCGAGCATGAGCGCGCGAAGATGGCGGCGCATCTCCGCACCGAGGTGAACGATTCGGTGGCGGACGCGCGCGCGTGGGTCAGCGCCGCGCTCAACGCCGCAATGAAGCGGCTTAAGAACGAGCTCGATAGCCAGGAAGCCCAGCAGCGTGCCAAGGTCGACGAGCTGAAAACTTACTTCACCCAGCTGGGAGAGGCACAAAATCAGTTCCGCGAGTGGCTCGCGAAGCTGCAGTCCCTCGCCGGCCGTCATGCGAGCGATATTCCGCCACCGCCTGCGATTCCCGAGCCGCCTTCCGACTTGTCGGGCTTCAATCCGCCGCCGATCGATCTGAGCACTTATCGCGCCCAGTTTGAACGCGCGATCAACCTGCCGCCGCCGCATATCGAACTGCCGCCGATGCCGTCGATTCACGCGATCCACATCCCGGAGATTCCGCATGTCGGCCTCGCCGACGCCTCGATCCCGGGCGCGCTCGGATACACGGAGATCGATCTCGGCGGCAAGGAAGTCGGTTCAGTTGGCGGCTTCAACGCGTTCGATTTGCAGGTGCCGGGCTTCGCGGTGACGTTCCTTCTGATCGGAATGCTGATGGGCGTGTCGCTCGCCCTCCTCGACGAACGCGACTGGGGAACGCTCGAGCGCCTCCGCTCCGTCGCGGCCCCGATCTCGGCGACCCTCGCGGGCAAACTCTTCGCGCGCTTCGTGGTGGGATTCCTCCAGATGGTCGTGCTGTTCGCCGCGGGATGGGTGCTGTTCGGAATTTCGCTCGGCCGGGCACCGGCAGCTCTGATGATGCCCGCGGCGGCGATCGCATTTGCCGGCGCCGCGTTCGGCCTCGTCGTCGCGGGAGTCGGCCGCACGCGCGACGCCGTCTTGCCGGTCGGCGCGATCGTGATTATGACAATGGCGGCAATCGGCGGATGCTGGTGGCCGATCGATTTTGAGCCCGAGTGGATGCGGCGGGTCGCGCTCGCGCTGCCGACAACGTGGGCGATGCAAGCTTTCAACGATCTGATGATTCGGCGTATGCCTGCCGCGAGCGCGCTTGTGCCGACGGGAATCGATCTCGGGTTCGGCGTCTTTTATCTCATCGCGGGCGTCGCGATCGCCCGGCGCCGCTTCGCCGCGTAGATTGGTGCTTTCACAGCCTGTCCCTGAAACAGAGACGAGTTTGTTTTGGAGAATGAGGAGAAGCATCGAGTTTGCTGCCGCGCGAATCGTGACGACTTCGTGCGATTCGTCAAACTTCCCCTCCCGTGCGGGAAGGGAAAGAGGGTTAGGTCGGATCCGTGTTTTTCCTGGAATTAAAAACTCGACCTAAACCCCCAACCCCTTCCCGCTCAAGGGAAGGGGAGCTGAGCAATCGGCGCGGTTGTGTCGTGAGCCTTGTGCTGGTCGCGTTTTTCACGTTGGCTCCAGGAGCGGTGAGCGCGGCAACGATGCACTTTCGAATTGACGCCGCTCGTAGCGCAATCACCGTCAGCGTTGCCGAGCCGATGGCCTCCGTTCGCGGCGACGCCGAAGGCGTCTTCAACATCATCGCCGGCGACATCTACGTGGATCCGGTGAATCCGGCGGCCACCGGCAAGGTCACACTCGTGATCGACGCGACCAGCTACAAGAGCGGCAGCCCGGAGCGCGACCGCAGTGTGACACAATCGTCGCTCGACGTTGACCAGTACCCGACGATCGGATTCGAGAGCACCGGCGTTTCCAATGTCGTCGAAAGTTCGCAGACCGAGGGCTCGGCTACAGTCGACGGCGCGCTCACACTGCACGGCCAGACGCATCCGGTGAGCGTCCCCGTCCATCTCCAATTGACGTCAGACGGCCACGCGATGGCGGAAGGGCGGACGACAATCCGCTACGAGGAATGGGGCGCGCAGGTCCCAGAGATTTTCTTTCTGCGCGCGGGTAACGAAGCGACAGTCTCGTTTCATATCCTGGCCAACAGATCGACGAGCTAATCATCCGCAGAAAACTCCCCGCACCCACTTGGCGTCTCGCCTGTCAGTCGAATAAAAACAACCGCAGGATGGCTGAACTGACGATCTATCCCGAGGGTGCAAAAACGCCCGCCGCGGTGGCCGAACTCACAGCCGCCATTGCGTCTGACGGCGGCGCAGCGCTTGCGGCCTACAAGGAGCCGATCGGTGACCATTGGCAGGTCTTCGCGATGCTGCCGATCGCGATGGTCGAGGCGACGCCCTATCAACGCGACCTCTCACCCGCGCATCTCAAGCGCATGATCGAAGTAATGAAGAAGCTGGACCGCTTCACCGATCCAATCGTCGCGGTGCGAACCGACGGCCGTTACTGGACGCCCAACGGAAATCATCGCCGCGCCGCCGCCGTAAAGGCAGGGGCGAAAACGATTCCCGCGATCGTGATCCCGGAAAGCGAGGTCGCCTACCAGATCCTCGCGCTCAACACCGAGAAGGCGCACAACCTGCGCGACAAGGCGCTCGAGGTAATCAGGATGTACCGGGCGCGGCTCGAGCAGCATCCGCGCGCGGCGGAAAAAGAGTTCGCATTCGAGTTCGAGCGCGCGCATTTCATCACGCTCGGCATCCTCTACGACAAGAAGCCGCGATTCTCAGGCGGGGTGTACGCGCCGCTCCTGAGCCGCGTTGATTACTTCATTACCAAGCCGCTCAAGGAGGCGATCGAAGAGCGTGAGGAGCGCGCCGCCGCAGTCGAGCGCGCCGACGAGCTGGTGACCGAGCTGGTCGCGGCCGGTAAGAAGCGCGGCCTGATGCATCCCTACTTGAAGAACTACATCATCGCGCGCTGCAATCCTTTAACCCGGGCGCGCAAGAATCTACCGACCTGCAAGGCGGCGTTGTCGAGCCTGGTCAAGGCGCTGGCAACGTTCGACCTCGGCAAAATCCATTTCGGCCAGGTGCGCGAGGCGGCGCAGATCGCCGCTGCCACCTCGGTTGCCGAATGAGCGGGCGCGACGATGGGTGAACTCGAACGAAAAGGCATTCGCGAAGTATCCTCGTGGGTTGTCGGTATCGCCGCGACCGCGTTCGCAGGGCTCGCGAGCATGCTCGGAGCGCTGCACGAGCTCGGCTATATCGGCGCGAAACAGGCCGCGGCGCCCGCTCCTGTAGCGGTCGTAACGGTAATCGCCGCGCCCCAGCAAGCAGCGCCCGGCGAAGGCGAACTGTTACCGCATCACCATCGCCATCATCCGATGCCCGCGGCCGGCAACTCTATCGCAGCAAATCAGCAGCTCGCGTCGAACCAGACGCCGGCGGCGCCTGCCATTGCGCCACCGACGATCGACGGCGCGTGGCGCGACCTTTCCGGCGCGTGTCATCTGATTACGCAGAAGGGAAACCTGCTCACGATCGTCAATTTCAATCGCTTCAATGGCCATGAGAGCGGAATCGGAGAAGGCACCTACAGCAACGGCATGATCCGTCTGAAGTTCAGGAATCACAAGGGCGAGATGCTGGCGTACGAGTTTCTGCTCGGTCCGGCCGGCAAGCGAATGGTCGGCACCTTGCAAGGTCTGGGCGACACTCGCCGCGCCGATTGGCACTACGCCGGCACCAGCTGCTCGGAGTGAGCGACTACGCGGCGGCGGGGGCTTGCGACAATTCGAACGCTCCTGGCTGGATACCCTCGCTCGAGCGCAGCACGATCTTGGTCTTGAGGCGCTGCTCCAGCGTCTCGAGGTCCTTCGCGCCATGATCGTAGAGATACCGCGCCACCTCAGGGTTGAGCTTCACGATCAGCATGTCGGTAGCGCTCCGCCGAATGCCCTCGCGCTGGATTCCGCGGAGCACATCCGCGGCGAGAGTCGGCACCGATTTCACGACCCGCCGCCCTTCGCATCGCGGACACTGATCCGTGAGCAGAGCCTCAAGGCTCTCGCGCGTCCGCTTCCGCGTCATCTGCACCAGCCCGAGCTCCGAGATCTTGAGCGCTGAGGTGCGCGCCTTGTCGCGCTTGAGTGCCTGTGACAGCGCGTCGCTGACCTTCTTACGATCGCTCTCGCGCACCATGTCGATGAAATCGACGATGATAATTCCGCCGATGTTGCGGAGCCGGAGCTGCTTGACCACCTCGTCGACCGCTTCGAGATTGGTCTTGAGCACGGTTTCGTCCTGGCTCTTCTTGCCGACGAAGCGGCCGGTGTTGACATCGATCGCCGTGAGCGCTTCGGCCTGATCGAAAACAAGGTAGCCGCCCGACTTGAGCCAAACCTTGCGCTCGAGGGCGCGCTCGATCTGCCCCTCGATATTGAAGCGATCGAAGAGCGGCTCTGCGCCGTCATGCAGGGAGACGCGCGCGCGCAGCCGCGGCATGTAGTTCTGCACGAATTGCACAATGCGCGAGTAGGTCGTCGGATCGTCGCACCACAGGCGATCGATTTCGCTCGAGAAGAGATCGCGCACGGTGCGAAGCGCGACATCGAGATCGCTGAACAGGATCGAACCGCCCGGGCCGCTCTCGAACTTGCGCTGGATCGAGGCCCACAGTTTGGTGAGAAACGCGATGTCGCGCTGGATGTCGCGGCGCGCGACGCCCTCGCACGCGGTGCGTACGATGAAGCCGCCCTGGCGCGGCATCTGCTCAGCGACGATCGAACGCAGGCGCGCACGCTCCTCGGCGCTCGCGATTCGCCGCGATACACCGATATGGTTGCTGGTCGGAGTGAACACCAGGTGGCGGCCGGGCAATGAGATCGACGAAGTGAGCCGCGCGCCCTTGGTCCCCATCGGCTCCTTGGCGATCTGCACGATGATGTCCTGGCCCCGCCGAAGCTGCTGCTCGATCGGGAGCCGGCTCCGTTGCATATGCGGGCGGCCGCCTCGTCGGCGCCGGCGCCGTCCGCCGCCGGGCGTTTCACGCGGAGTCTCGGCCTCGCCTGCGGCCAGTTGTTCGGCGCCCTGCTCTCCGGGCGTATCGTCGATTTGATCTTCGCCGTTTGCGGGAGCTGCGGTATCGGCTACGGGCTCGGTCTCGACATCATCTTCGCCGAGCGCTTCGGCGAGCGATGAGCCGCCATAGAAATCCGACACGTGCAGGAAGCCCGCTTTCTCGAGCCCGATATCGACGAACGCCGCCTGCATCCCAGGCAGCACGCGCGTCACTCGGCCCTTGTAGACATTGCCCGCGAGGCCGACCTGGCGCGTGCGTTCGAGATAGAACTCGGCCAGTTGGCCGTCTTCGAGAAGCGCTACCCGCGTTTCGAGCGCGGATGCGTTGATTGCGATTTCACGTTTCACAGATGAGTATTTCTTTCGCGACAGATGGAGAAAATTGCAAGAACGCTGAACGCATTCAGCATCGTTATCATGTCAGCAAGGCGGAGGAGGCGTGAGAAGCGGGAGGCCGTAGTGACAATGTTTTATCTCCGCATCGACGATTCATCGCGATCATACGGAGGCAATTCCACGTGCGCAAGCAACTCTCCGTGTTCGTTTAATAACGTGGTTTTCATACTCATGCCTTGACAGCCTCTACTAAGCACGGATACTCGTTTTAACATGTCTGCAGCGGCTGCCACCGTTTTGTCTTACGTGCCAGGGCCCGCGCTGCTCAACAGCAAGGTGCTGGTTCTGAATCGCTCGTACCTGCCCGTCCATGTTACGTCGGTAAAACGCGCGTTTGCGCTGCTTTATCAAGGCGTCGCCAAGGCTGTTGACGACCAATACCGCGCCTTCGACTTTGATACCTGGCGCGACCTCGCAATCGAGGTTCATCACGAGAAGCTCGGCATCGTGGACGGATTCATCCGCGTGCCGCGGGTGCTCCTGTTGACGGCCTACGAGCGCGTACCCAAACGCCACGTGAGGTTTTCGCGCTTCAACATCTTCGCGCGCGATAACAACATATGCCAGTATTGCGGCAAGCGTCTGCCTCGCACCGAGCTAAATCTGGACCACGTGATTCCGCGCTCGCGCGGCGGGATGTCCACTTGGGAAAACATCGTATGCTCCTGCCATCACTGCAATCGCCGCAAGGGTGGCCGCACGCCTGAGGAAGCCGGGATGCTCCTAGTTCGGCGCCCGCGTCGTCCAGAGTGGACGCCATTCAGCTCCGAGATGTTCAGCCTCAAGCGCTACACGGAGTGGATGCCGTATCTTTCGCAGGTCGACAGCGCTTACTGGAACACCGAGCTTATCCAGGACTGATTCACAAAGTTCTGAACAAGTTATCCCCGGTTTCACTGTCCACAACAGGCTGAGTTCCTGTGGCTAGGGCATACGATATGTTGGGGTTCTATTGACCCTGACCGCCGATCTTTGGGATAAGTGTCGCGGGTGGATGTGGTGATGTGGAGGCGTGGGCAGTATGCGTCTAAAAAGCCTTGAGCTTGTAGGCTTCAAGTCGTTTCTCGACCATACGATTATCGGGTTTTCGCCCGGCATGACGGCCGTCGTCGGCCCCAACGGATGCGGCAAGTCGAACGTCGTCGACGCTATCCGATGGGTGCTCGGCGAGCAGGCCGCTACCCGCCTGCGCGGCAAAAGCGTAGAGGACCTTATCTACGCCGGCAACGATTCCAACCCCGCCGCCGGAATGGCCGAAGTTTCGCTCGTCCTGGAGGCCGAGGAAGGCGGCCTCCTGCCCGAACCATACTCCACGCTGAGCGAAATCGCCGTCACGCGCCGCGCCTACCGCTTCGGCGACTCCGAGTATCTCCTCAACAAAATTCCCTGCCGCCTCAAGGACATCACGGAATTTTTCATGGCCGCGCAAATCCACAGCCGCGGCTACTCGATCGTCGAGCAAGGCCGAATCGAGGAAGTGATCCAGGCCAAGCCGCACGAAGTGCGCGCGCTGATAGAAGAAGCCGCCGGACTTTCGCTCTTCAAGGGCCGGCGCGAGATGAGCGAGCGCAAGCTCGAGCGCGTCAAGGAAAATCTCGCGCGCCTCGACGACGTGCTCAGCGAAATCGAGCGCCAACTCAACTACGCGCGCCGCCAGGCCAAGAAGGCCGAGACCTACAAGATCGTCAAGGCGGAATTCTCAGAGCTTGAGCGTTACGCCGCCGCGCGCCGCCTTATCGAGCAGCGCGAGGAGCTCGCGATTCAGACTGACCGCGACGTCGAACTGCATGCGCAATCGGAATCGACGCGCCGCGATGCGGACGAAATTCAGGGTGCGGTGGAAGCCGCAGGCACTGCCGCGCAATCTGCCCGAGCGGAACTTGGCGGTGCGAAGCGCGAGTTGGAAAATCTCGAGCAGAGCGGTGCCGAGCGCGCGCGCTCGCGCGAATTCCTGAATCGCCGCCTCGAAGCGATCAACGAGCTCGAACCAGAGATGGTCGCGCGGCTCGCTGACTTGGAACTCAAGGCCACCGCCGCCCGCGCTGCCAGAGCCGTGGCGGCGTCGAGCCTCGCGCGCGAACTAAACGACGGCGACGGCGATATCGAAGCCGTGCTCGACGAGCTCACCGCGCGTCATCAGTCGGCACAAGCCGAACTCAAGCAGGCCGAGCGTAAAACTGAAGAGGTCAAGGACGAACTCGCCGACATAATCCGCGAGGCCGCCGTGATTCGCGGCCGACTCGGCGACCTTGCCGGAGAGCGCGCCGAACTCGAAGAGCGCCTCGCCGCGCTTGAGCAGGAATCGCCCGCGCTCGCCGCCGAGTTGGAGATGGCGCGCGCGCTTGCGGCCTCAGCCGACGCTGAGCTCGAAGCCTGCCGCGTCGAGAGCGCAACTCTCGAGGAAGCGTATCGCGAGGCCTCAGCCCGCGAGATGGAGATTCGCGCGACCTTCGAGCTTCTAGCGGGGCGAATCGCGGCGCTGAAAAGTGCGCTCGAAGCGCGCGCCAACGCCGATGTCGCGGCGGCGGCCGACGGCGCGGGCCTTCGCTTGCGGACGATTCTCGAATCGCTCAATGGCGACCGGCCTTCGGTCGACCCCGTGATGCTGAACCAGGTCGTGCGCGCCCCCTTCGGACTCGAACCCGCGCTCAAGGCGGTGCTCGGCGACGAGCTTGACGCCGTGGTCGTCGAGTCGCCCGCGTTCGCGGTCCGCGCGATCGAAATCCTAAAGGAAAACCGCGCCGGACGCCTCAGCTTCCTCCAGCAGCCCGACGCCGATGTGGCAGTGCACGTCTCGATCGACGCGCCCGGAATCGCGGGCCGGCTCGTTGACATGGTCGAGGTCGATCAGCGTTTCGCGCCGCTCGCCGAAGCGATGCTCGGGCATGTGATCGTCGCCGACGATTTGCGCGCCGCCCTCGCGGCCTCGAATCTGAACGGCCACGGAACCGTTTTCGTGACGCGCGAAGGCGATCTCGTTTATCCCGGCCGCATGATCAGCGGCGGCAGCACCGAAGAAGAGGCGCCTGCCGCTGCCGACCTCGCCGCTGCGGCACGACAGGCAGAGGAACTGGCGCGCGCCGAACAGGAACAGCAGTCAAACGCCGAGGCGTTGATTGAAGCGCATGCGGCCAAGGAGCGGGCGCATCAGTCGCTTAACGATATCCGTCATCGCGCGCGGGAAGCAGAGCGGATCGTGGGCGAGCGCCGTGCCGCGCTCAACAAGGTAGAGCAAGCAAAAGCGCTGGCCGATGCGCAACTCGGCGGCACGCGCCGGCGTCTCGGCGAAATCGGCGACCTTGCGGCTTTCGCGAATGCGCGCCTCGAACAGCTCGCGCTCGGCGAGCAGGAACTGCGCGCGCGGCTGGCATCGCTCGGCGAAGAGCTGGCCGGATGCCGCACGGCAGCGGAAGACCTGGCGCGGCGGCGCGTCGAAATCGCGGCGCGCGTCGAAACGCGCAAGGCCGAGCTCGCCGCGCTCGAAGCCGAATTCCGTCACGTTGAAAGCGTTCGGCATGATATCGAGACTCAGATCGTCGAGCGGATGCGCGCGCTTGAGCGTGCGCGCGCCGAACGCGTTGAATTTGCGGCCGAGCTCGACAAGTTGAGCGCGCAGGACGTTGCCGCACGCGAGCGCGAGGCCGAGCTCGCCGTCGAACTCGAACGCCTCGGCGCGGAGTGCGAAGCGCGCGAGAATGAACTCGAAGAAGGGCGCGCCGAGCTAAAGCAAATCCGCGAGCACCTGACTGCCCTAGAGGCTGAGGCCAGTGAATGCGCGCTTCGGCGCGAGCGCGCGCGAACACTGAGTGAGGAACTCACGCGCTCCTTTATCGAAAGATTCGGCGCCGAATTTGACGCCGTCGCCGCCGACATTATTACCGCGCTCGACCGGCGCGATGCCGCCGCTGACGACGCGCGAATCGCCGAGCTCCGCGCCAAGCTGGAGAGAATCGGCGAGGTGAACCTCGCCGCCGAGAGCGAGGTCAAGGAACTAGAAGAACGCTCCGCGACGCTCGGCGCCGAGCGCGCCGATCTGAAGAGCGCCCTCGATGATCTCAACAAAACGATCACGACGCTGAATCGCGAGGCGCGAAAGCGCTTCGCCGAGACCTTTGAGGGCGCGGCCAAAAATTTCGAGGAGCTGTTCCCGAAACTGCTCCGCGGCGGCAAGGGCCGCCTCGAACTAACCGAGGCGACCGACGTGCTCGAGGCGGGGGTCAATATCCTCGTGCAACCCGCGGGCAAGAAGGTCAAAGAGATTGGTCTTCTCTCGGGTGGCGAGAAAGCGCTATCCGCGATGGCGCTGATCTTCGCGCTGTTCCTTCTGAATCCGAGCCCGTTCTGTGTGATGGACGAGGTGGACGCGCCGCTCGACGAGTTCAGCCTCGCGGCATTCGTCTCGCTGATGTCGGAGTTGAAGGGCCGCTCGCAATTTATCGTGATCACGCACAATCAGCGCACGATGCAGCGCGCCGATCAGATTCACGGCGTCACGATGGATCGCCCGGGCGTGTCGCGGACCATTTCGCTGAAGATTCCGCAAGCGGCATAGACAATCAACCGCGCCGCCGGATCGACGCAAAGCGATATTCTGTGGCACGCGGGCTTTCGCTCAGGTTCTCAGCATCGCGGTGGCGGCGGGCCAGGATTCCTCGCGCAACTCTCGGAATGATGACGGTTTTGGCGTACGGAGTTCTGGCGGCGTTTCCAACTTCCTACCGATTCGAAATTCTGATCTCCTCGCCCTGGCCAGGGCGAGGACTGGGTAGGGTACGGACCGGCAAGATAGTTGACAAAATGGACCGGCGAGATGGGCAACGGACTTGACGTCACGGCAGGAGGCACTGGATGCCGTGGCGCTGCTGGGGGACACAGCTCGAGATGCCCGACCTGGCCGTCAGGCGTTCTTGCCCTGCTTGCCCTCGACCCACTGGAACATCAGCGTGCCGTAGTACTCGATATTCTTGCCCAGCAGGAAGACCTGCGGCTTACCGGCGATTTGCGCGTAGATCGCAGTGTGCGTGGGATTCTCGGCACCAAAGGTGATCTTGATGGGCTCTGAATGCCCAGGCGCCTGGATCAGCATCACCGACTGAGGCTGATCGAGCCCGAACTGCGCGATGTCCTTCGAGTTTTCTGCCACGACCTCGACCTGCTTCTGCGTGATCAGGAGCTGCGTCAGCGCTTCCATCAGGTCCTGCGGGATGAACTTGCCGGCTGGTGTGACGACTTGGAACTGCTTGCTTTCTCCCGCACGCTGGAACTTGAGCGTCTCGCTGCCGCGGTCCATCTCGATACTGGTGATATCGTTCAGCTTGAGCAGGCTCTCCTGCTGCTCGGAGAGCGTCACCGGTTTCAGCGTGGGCCGATCCCAAAAGTAAATAGGCAGCAGGATGAAGAACGCGATCGTGTAAAAGATCGCGGGGCGGATGCTCACGCGAAGAACCTCCGGCGCGCGAAAACCGCAATACCGATCAGGAAGAGGAGCACGGGCTCGACGAAGCTGCCGAGCACGAGCAGACCGCGCGACTGGGCGTCGGTGACGTAGAAGCCTGCGGTCTCGGCCTGCACCAGGCGCTCGCGGCTCGCGATCAGCATCTCGTCGCCGGCGAGCTCATTGACGAGGCTCACGGCGAGGTCGCGATTTCCCAGCATCTCGATAAACTGGTTCGACACGAATGCCGAGCTGCCGAAACCGATAACCCGCGTCATCTGCATCAGCGGAATATGAGGATTGCCGGCCGGCGTGAAGTCCACTTCCGAGCCGACCGGGATCGGGCCCTTCTGGTCGCGGCCGTTCTGATATGCGGTGATTCCCGTGGTGAGCGCCTTGTCGTCGCCCGACGCCCAGCTCTCATGCGACGATTGAAGGAAGAGGCTCTCCTGCGAGAGCAGGAGGTTGTCGGGCGCGGTCGCTCCAACCTTGGCGGTGACCATGACGCCGCGCGCGAGCGAGAACACGGCAGGCGCCGCCATCGAGCGGCTGATCGCGTTGTCTTCGGCTCGAATCGGAATCTGCGTCGTCAGGATTTCGCCGGCCGTCAATCTATAGGCCGGATCGACAACCACGCGCGAGCTGAGATCGAGATAATACTTCTTCAGGAATTCGACCAACGATGGCGACCCGAAAGGATCGATGAGCGCTACGAACTTGCCGCCGCGGGCAAGATACTTCCCGAGCGCGGTCAGTTCCTCGGGCAGAAAATCCTTGCGCGGTCCGAGTGCGACCAGCACCTTGCAATCGTCGGGTACGTCGCCCGCGAAAAGCGAAACGTTGTCGATCTCGTAGTTGTTCTGCTGGAGCAGGTTGCGCCACTCGGAATATCCGGTGTTGCGATCGGTGTCGAACAGATCGCGCTCACCGTGGCCGACAGTGAAGTAGATATGCTTGGTCGCATCCTGCGAGATCTGAAGCACGGCAGGAATCAGGAGTTCGGAGCGGGCATTATCGAAATCGCGGCGCCGGCCCTGCGACTCGACCACCACTTCGCCGTAGCTCGACACGCCGTACTCGCGCGCCATGCCGGGAGCCTTGTTGACGTCGATCACCTGGTAGGTGAGCTGAGGACTAAACGCCGCCGCCTGGAAGAGCAGGTTGGCAAGCTCGATGTAGGCGGGGTCCTCGGTGCGCACGAAGGCCATCACCTTTACCGGATGCTTCAGGCCACCGACCACGCGCTTGTCGAACTCCGACAGCGAGTAGCGCTTCTCAGGTGTCAGGTCCCATCTGACATTGTGATTGCTGATGATCGCGTTGATCACACCGAACAGTGCAGCGAGCGCGACCGCGGTGTAAATCAAAATAATGTAGTTCTTCCAGATTGAGCCGCGCCCGGGAGCGGCTGAATCGGCTACCGGCGGCCGGTCCACTTGCGTGCCTCCATCGAGCGCAGCGTCAAAAAAAGGAAGAAGGTGATGAAGAAAATGAAATAGGTTAGGTGGTCGAGATCGATAACACCCTTGGCAAACCCACCGAACTGATCGAACAAAGAAATACCGCGGAGGAAGTCGAGCCATCCGCTCTGGAACGACGCCTCGTTCCAGTTGAGGATCCAGAGGAAGAGCAACGGGATGATCGTCGCGATACCGGCCACGACCTGGCTTTCGCATAGCGACGAGATGAAGAGCCCGAAGGCGATAAACGAGAATCCGAGCAGCACCAGGCCGAGATATCCAGCGAACAGCGGGAAGATCGGAAATCGATGCACGCTGTGAAGGTAAACCGGGTAAACGAGCGTGAGCGCGAGCATCATGAGGAAGATCAACGCCGCGGCGAGGAATTTGCCGCCCAGTATTTCGCCGTCACGAAGCGGGTACGTATAGAGCAACTCGACCGTGCCAAGCCGCCGCTCCTCGGCAAACGAGCGCATCGTGATGAACGGCAGCGTCAGGATGAAGATCAGCCGGATATCAGAGAACAGTAGTTGCCAGTAGTTCTGGATGATGTCCTGGGCGAACGCGATCGTGATGAAGAAGTTGAGATCGCTCCACGCGTACCATCCCGCAAGCAGCGCGAAGATACCCGTGACGATATAGACCAGCGGGAAAGCGAAGTAGGAGCGCAGTTCCTTGCGCGCGACCGCAAACGCGCGGCCGAAGGAGAATCCGGTCCGCGCGGCAGTCGTGGCGGCGCGCTCTCCCGACGCCGTTCGCGCGCCTTCGAGGGTAGCTGCTCCGTTGGCCATCGTTTATCCTCGCGGCCCCGCGGCGGGGCGCGCGCCAGGGCTGTCCTTGTCGGTCACCAGGCGCATGAAGAGATCCTCGAGGCTGAGCGCCACCGCCTTGATCTCAAGCAGTCCCCAGCCGTGCTGCACCACGCACGACGCGACGCCCGAGCGCACTTCCTCTGCGTGGCCGTTTGAGAACACCACGAACGTGCAAACCTGGCCGCCGTCACTCTCGACGGGTCGATCCTGGACCCGCTCTACATACTTTACAGCGGCGAGCGCCTCGCGCACCGCCGGTGCCGGACCCGACACGGTGACGAGCGTCTGATCGGTGCCCGACAACTTTGCGGTCAGCTCCTCGGGCGTGTCCTGCGCGACGATTTTGCCGCGATCGATAATCACCACGCGCCGGCAGGTCATCGTGACCTCCGGCAGGATATGCGTCGAGAGCAGCACGGTGGAGCGGCCCGCGAGCGAGTGAATCAGCTCGCGAATTTCGACCACTTGGCGCGGATCGAGGCCGACAGTTGGCTCATCGAGAATCAAAACTTCAGGATCGCTGAGAATCGCCTGCGCGATTCCGACGCGCTGGCGATAACCCTTCGATAACTTGCCAATAAGCTTGCGGCGCACCTCGCCGAGGCCACATTTTTCGATTGCGAAGCCGATACGCTGCTTTGCGGCTGTCGAGTCGAGCTCGCGGACGCGTGCCGCGAAATCGAGCAGCGCCTCGACGCTCAGATCTGGGTAGAGCACCATGTTCTCGGGCAGGTAGCCGACCCGACGGCGTGTCTCGAGCGAATGCGCGGCGACGTCGAGGCCGCCGATCAGTGCGCGTCCCTCGGTGGGCGGGAAAAAGCCCGTCAGGATGCGCATAATCGTGGTCTTGCCGGAGCCATTAGGCCCCAGCAATCCGATGATTTCGCCCTTTTCGACCTTGAACGAAACGTTGTTTACGGCAAGAGTTGCGCCGAAGTACTTGGTGAGACCCTGAACCTCGATCATTAAACCCGCGTCCGATAGATTGGCGAAGTTCGGTTCCGAATTTGCGGCGCCTGACCGGACGCCTCAAGCACAATCGCGGAGTTTACGCAAATAGCGCCTGACCGGAATGCGATCCTTGCGCATTTTATTGACGCTTCAGCAAGGAAGTCAATTCATTTTTTCGAAGCGCCTGCCAAGGCCAACCAACGAGAGGTAGCCATCGGCGGCGGTTGGCGATCGCGCCTCGCGCCGGTATCCTCGAAGTCGTGGGCAGGGTCCTGATCGGCGCGGTGGTGGTGGCAATTGTTGCCGCGATCCTCTTCTATTTTTACTCACACAATTGCCAGAGCAAGAGCGCCGCGCAGGCCCGGCAAATCTCCGAGATGAGCAATCGGCTCAATCAGCTTCAGCAAGACAACGATCAGCTCAAGAGCGAGCTCGCCAAGGTCCAGGACGAAGAGAACAAGCTCAACGCCCTGAACACAGAGCTGCTCAAGGCAATCGGCACTTTCAAGGCGACGGGCAAGATGCCCGAGCCGCCGGCCTACCCGCCCAAGTAGCTCGCATTACTGGTTCAGCACGAAGCGCTGTAACTCGGCGAGGTAGCCGAGCGAGCGCAGGTCCGGCATCCGATCGATGTAGAGATGCCCCGTCAGATGATCCGTCTCGTGCTGGATCACGCGGGCATGGAAGTCGGTCGCCTCGATTTGAATTTCGTTGGCGTCGCGGTCAAGCGCGTCGACGCGGAGTTTCTTGAAGCGCGGCACCCGCCCGCGCAGGTCCGGGATACTTAGGCATCCTTCCCAGTCCTCGACTTTCTCGTCGTCGCGAATCGTGACGACCGGGTTGATTAACACGGTTAACGGAACCGGCGGCATGTCCGGGTAACGCGGATGATTTTCGACCTCGAGCACAGCGAGCTGAATCGGCAGATGGACCTGCGGAGCGGCGACACCGACGCCCGAGTACTCGTGCATCGTCTCGACCATGTCATCGATCAGCTTTTGGAAGTCGTGAGACTTGATTATTTCGCGCGGCACTGGCTGTGCCGCGGCGCGAAGTGTGGGAAAGCCGAGACGCGCGACTTTTAAAATCATACATAGTCCTGGTGGCGCAAGGTGATTTTTCAGGATCGTAGCGCGCCGGTCGCAGGACGCACAAATCGATCATCCCTTAATCGACCCGCGGCCTGAGCAGGCTAACAAAGAACAACGCACCCGCGACCGTGATTATCAGCGGGCCGCTCTCGCGATGCGTCACTAATGCGGCGTATGTGCCGAGCAGCGTGGCGAGCACGGCCACACCCGTTGAGACCGCGAACATCGTGTTCAGGTTCCCGGCCAGGCGCCGTGCCGTCGCCGCGGGAATAATCATCAACGAACCCATCAGCAGCACGCCGAGGAAGCGGAGCCCGAGCACCACCGTCAGCGCGAACATCAGCAGGTACATCAGGTCCAGTCGCTGTACGTCGATTCCGCAGGTGAGCGCAATTTCGGGTGAAACGAGGCTCACCACCAGCGCGTGGCGCTTGAACGCAACGAAAGCCACGATAGTCGTGGCCGCGATAAGCCCCAGGATCACTTCCATGCCAGTAATTTTTCCGGCACCACCGAACAGCGCGTCGAGCAACGTCTCTCCGGAAGTCATCATCGCGCCGACCGCGAGCGCGACCGAAAAGACGACGCCAACGATCGTCTCGGTCGAGATCGCGGTGCGCCACTCGACCGCCCAGATAAGCACTGTACCCGCAGCCAGCGTCGCAATCGCACCGAGCAGAGGATCGAAGCGCAGCAGCACGGCGAGCGCGATGCCCGGCAACGCAACGTGCGACAGCGCGTCCGCCGCGAGCGTCATGCGGCGCATTACGGCGAAGCAGCCGATAAGGCCCGCCGCAGTGGCCATCGCAAGCGAGAGCACCAGCGACCCCGCCTCAAGGGACATGGTGGACATGAAAGCCAATCTCCGTTCCGTACAGCTCCGACAGCATCTTGGGCGTAAGAACCTCCTGGGGCGCGCCGAAGCACTTGAGCCCGCCGGCGAGGCAAATGACGTTGGTGGCGTGGCGGAAAACGACGCTCAGATCATGCGAGATCACCATCACCGTTACGCCGTCGCGCTCACGCAGGCGTTGCAGCGCTTCGGTAAGGCGCTCCTGCCCGGGG
This sequence comes from Candidatus Binataceae bacterium, assembly GCA_030037595.1. Classification (GTDB taxonomy): domain Bacteria; phylum Desulfobacterota; class Binatia; order Binatales; family Binataceae; genus JASHPB01. The sequence continues at coordinate 670 of JASHQJ010000348.1, read as the reverse complement.
GCGTCAACGCCGGCGGCAGGCTCGTCGAGCATCAGCACGTTGGGATCGCCGACCAGCGCGAAGGCGACCAGCAAGCGCTGGAACTGTCCGCCTGACATCGCGCCGATCGGCCGCTTGAGGACTTCCGGCGCGATCCCGACCCGCTCGATAGCGTGCGCGATAGCATCGGGTCCGCTGCGTACGACCGCCGCCTTGGCGCGCAGGAAATCACGTCCGGTCAGCGGCAGATCACGCTCGATATCGAGCTTCTGCGGTACGTAACCGATTCGCACACCCGGCGCCCATCGGATATCGCCGCTATACGGCTGGGCGCCGATCAACGCCCGAAAGAGAACGCTCTTGCCCGAGGCGTTCGGTCCGATCACGGCGAGCGTGCTGCCGCGCGCGACCGAGAAACTGACGTCACGGAACACCTCGAGTGCGCCAAACGTGACGCCGAGATGGTCAACCACGAGGATTGGGTCGGTAGCCACACCCGCCGCGGCCTTTTCGGGCGATACGTCGTTGCGCTTCACTGAATGCCTTCGGCTCCGGGCCCTATTGCGCCAGAGTCGCGGCGAGCGCCTGCTGCTTCTCGCGCATGATGCTGACGAGCCTGTCGTAGCCGCCGTTATTGAGGACGCGGTTGAACTGGTTGCGATAGTTAGCCATCACGCTGATCGAATCGACC
>JASHQJ010000347.1 GCA_030037595.1 Candidatus Binataceae bacterium | reverse complement strand
CCTTCGGCATGGCATGAAGTGCTGCGGCCGCAGTGAGTATTCCGGTTTTCTTGAGGAAATCGCGCCTAGTCAGTCTCATACTCGTTTCTAGCTTCGTGACTACAAAAACAAACGACGGGCGCCAAAACTGGCGCCCGTCGTTCAGTAATGAGAGCGGCCGTGGCCGCCGATTAAAGGCCCAAACCCAGATTGCCCTGCTCCCTTTCGCCAGTACTCGGGTCAAGGAGAACTGGAGTACTGAAAAACGGCTGCTTTTGGAAGTCGAGCATGTTGCTGATCGAGCCCGCGAGCGCGTCGAACGAGCCGCCTCCGATCCGTTGGCCGCCCAGCCAATTATCCTCGATGAAACGGATGGGCGAAGTCTGATCGGTGAGCGTGTGATCGACGAAATTGGTCTTAGCCCACGGTGAGATCGCCAGGAAAGGCAGCCGCGGACCATAGCCGCAGCGGCCCTGCGCGGGGTTCGTTCCCGTGTTCACTCCAGGCAGTGCGTTCTTGCCAGCAGTGGCGGGGTTGCCGCAAAAGCCGTCACCGTTGAGGGCGTCGGCGCTAGTGGCTGACGTGTTGATGATTGGGCTCATCTGGTGATCGTACCAGCCGTCCGAATCGTCCCACAAAATCATGACGAGGGTAGATTTCCACTCGGGCTGCTGCTGCAGGAAATTGATCACGCTGACGATAAAGGTCTGCTCGTCGAGCGGATCAGAGTATCCGGCGTGGCCCTCCTCAAAGCCCGGCGCCTTGAGGAAATTGACGGCCGGGAAGTTACCCGCTTTTACCGCCGCGAAGAAGTCGTTGATGTCGTACTGGTGATTAGCTTGATCGGTCTGACCGATCGTCATCACCGAAGCTGGACGCGCGTGCGTAGGATTCGCGGTCGTTTTGTAGTACTGGAACGGTTCATGATGGGGGATGTAGTCCACCTTGGTAACGCCGGTCACCGCAGACGTTGTAGTACGTTTGCATCCGGTGGTGCCGTTCGGGTTCACGATGCTCAGGTTGAATCCGCCTTCGAACCAGCCCCAGGTCACGTTCGCGGCATTCAGCAGATCGCCGATGTTCTTGCCGCTCATATTGAACACTTCACCGGTCGTGGTCGAGCATACGTCGCCATTCGGGTCGGCGTCGCTGATGGTGGTCAGACCGCCGTTGCCGTCACCGATCAGCGCGCCAGTGCCCCTGAGGTTGTTGATCGCGCCGTTCGTCTGGCCTGAGGCGAGGTTCAGAGCGCCGGGGGTCGACGGCCCAAAGTTCGTGTCATACGAATTGTCGTTGATCGCGAAGTTCTGCGCATAGTTCCACAACGCGGTGACCGTGTTGCCATCGTAATAGCCCATCGTCAGCGCAGTGCTATCGACAGTGGTCGGCGGCGTTCCCGGCGGCGGTCCCGCGGTGCCGACGGAGAGTGGAAAGAGGTCCATCAGGCCGCCATCGAACGCCATTTGCTCTGGCGTGTAGTCGTGATCCTGATCCGCGGTCGCGGCCTGCGACCGGTCGAGGCGGAAAGGATTCGCAGCGACGCTCGGAAAGCCCGGGTCTTGTGGGTCGTCGGGGTTGGTGTTGAGTGCCTCGTTCAAGTTCGGGTTGTCCGTCAGCAGTTCCGGCGTGAGACCGTTGACGCTCGGCGTTCCCGGTGCCGCGAAGAACTGCGGCTCTCCCGACGGATTCGCCGCTACCGGGTAGGTCCCGAAATAGTGATCGAACGAGATGTTCTCCTGAAAGATTACCACCACGTGTTGAATCGGCGTCGCTGTCGCCGGTGGCGGCGCCGCAAAAAGTGGCGCGATTGTGAGATTGACTCCCGCGAGCGCACTGGTAGCGCACGCGAGCAGTTTTTTTGCCCGCATCTTGAGATTTCCTCCTTATGTCGATCGGCAACCGCGTAGTGCGGCTCTGCGCGCGCACAACATAGCGGGAGGAATTGAACGGGTAATGAATCGAAAATTGTGTCGAACAGAATTCTTTGTTAACGCGTTGTAGCGTCCGAGGATAACGCGTCGATTAGCTGATTCGACGTAAAGATCGTTTCACCGAAAAATCACTTGACGGGAAGTCTTTCAATTTTGTGATCGAATTTGGAGGCGAGCCTAACCTACGCAGATGAAAGCTATCGATCACATTTGCGCGACGGTCTCCGATTTGGCGCGCTCTGTGCGATTCTACGACGCACTGATGGAACAGCTCGGATTCGAGCAGAGGGGCCACTAATCAATGCGCGGCGCCGGCGAGATCGGTCAGCGCGTCGGCGCCGCGCTCGCAGATTTCGCTCAGCAGTTCGTCGCTGATCACCGTCGAAAGCGCGATCAGGCCGCGCGGCGCGAAGAAGAGGCCATGCGTCAGCGCCGCGAGATGGAAGTTCGCAATCATCTTGCTGTCCTCGCGCAGGATCGTCGGCGGCGGCGGCTCGCGCGTGAAGAAGATATTCATCAGCGACCCGGTCTGGCGCACCGAGAACGGAAGCTCCAGGTCGCGGGCGGCCCGCACGAGTTCCGCGGCGAGCCGTTTCGCCTGCGCGTCCATCTTGTCGATCCGCGCCTGCGTGAGCTCGCGCACCGAGACCGCGCCCGCCGCGCATGTAACGGGATTGCCGTTGAACGTGCCGGAATGGAGCATCGAGCCGCGCTCGCGCGGGTCGAACGCTTTCATGATCTCGGCGCTCGCGCCGATCGCGCCGACCGGGAAACCGCCGCCGATAATCTTTCCCATCATCGTGATGTGCGGACGCAGGCCGAAGAGTTTCTGTGCGCCGCCCTCGTGCAGGCGAAGCGTGATTACCTCGTCGATCACAAGCATCGCGCCCGCTCTGTGAGCCACCGTGGCGACCTGACCGAGAAATCCCGGCGGCGGCGCGACCATCCCGGCCGAGCCCATCACCGGTTCGAGAAATACTGCGGCGGTTTCTGCTCCGCGCTCGGCGAAGATCTTTTCGAACGATGCCGCGTCGCCAAACGTGCCGAGCAGCGTGCGTTCGCCGTCGTGACCCAGAAGCCCGAGCTCCAAATCGTCGTACGACCCGTGATAGCCGTGGCGCGCCATCAGGATCAGCTTGCGGCCGGTGAGGCGCCGCGCGAGTTGCGCCGCGAGCATCCCGGCTTCCGTGCCCGAGTTGCAGAAGCGTACGCGCTCGATTGAATCGACGCGCGAGCAGATTAGTTCCGCCAGTTCGATCTGTGCTTCCGATCGCGCGGGCCACGCTGTGCCGCCGCGCGCCGCTTTCGTGGCGGCTTCGAGAATCGGCGGATACGCATTGCCGTGGACGAGGCTCGTGTAGTTGCCGAGCAGATCGACGTAGCGATTACCGTCCGCGTCGAAGAGGAACGGACCTTCGCCGCGCGCGATCGTGAGCGGGTAAGGCCGATGGTAGGTCGTAGTGCGCGTGTCGCCGCCGGGCATCACGTGCTCGGCGCGTTCGGCGAGTCGCGCGGAGTTCGGAGTCAGCGCGCGGAAGCGATCTTCGATCGAGCTCATGACGGATTAGCTCTCCGGCGTGCTCCAAGAGTCAAGAGCGTCGGCGCCGCGATGGGCGCTTCGATGTCGGCTTCTTCGGCGGCGGTCCGTTGGGAGGCTTAGGCACCAATTCGTAGAGCGACACGTGCAATTGGCTCGCCAAGTTGAATGGCTCGCGATTCCATCCGCCGTAGCGCGCGCGAAGCCGCATCCCGGAGAGGCGCGCCATTAGGTCGAGCTCGGCGGGCAACGCATACTTCAATTGCACCGGGTACAAACGCGCGGCTTCTCCGTCCCGAATTTCGACCTGGACGGAGCGGATGTATTGCGCGCTGACGTCATGCTGCGTGACTTCGAAAAGCACGCGCTCGGCGCTCACGTTGATCGCGCCGACGCGTTGACCGCGATCGTAGCGCCCGAGATCGGGCACGAATCCTTCGATCGCGAACACGCCGTCGTCCGTCAGATGCTTCGCGATCCGCTCGAAGCATCGCACCTGTTCGTCCTGCGTCGGTAGCGAGAAGAAAGTATTGAACACGACATAGATCAGGGAGAACTTGCCGCCGATCTTGACGTCGCCGAAGTTGCCGAACTCGACCAGGATCGCATCGCCGCCTGGCTTCGCGCGCATCCTCGCGACCATCTTTTCGGACACATCGAGACCGCAGACTTTGAATCCCTTGGCCGCGAGCGGGATCGCGATTCGCCCCGTGCCGATACCGAGTTCGAGCACGCGGCGCTTGCCGGCAATACTCGCCAGGAACTCGACCGTCGCCTCGGTCGGGCGCGCGGCGACGTAGGGCAGGGCGTCGTAAATGTCAGCGACTTTATCGCCGTAGGTGGATGGTTCGTAGTCGGCCATGTGCCGCACGTCATCAAACGTATGTCGGCGAGTCAACGCGAAGTCGATATTGAGATTGGTGATTCAGAATTCGGCGGGCAGTGCGACGAGGCCGCGAAAGCGGCCCATCCTACGCCAATCGAGCGTGCCGCTCGCGAGCCGGAGCTCTGGCATCCTCGCAACCAGCGCGCCCACCGCGATCTGCGCCTCGAGCCGCGCAAGGCTCGCGCCGACGCAGAAGTGGATACCGAAGCTGAAGCCGAGATGCTCGTTGTCGGCGCGCGTGATGTCGAAGCGGTCGGGATCTTCGAAGCGCGCGGGATCGCGATTCGTCGCGCCGAACAAGACCGACACGCGCTCGCCCTTGCGAATCGTGCGGTCGCCGATCTTCACGTCCTCGAGCGCGATCTGCGGCGACGGCGCCTGCGTCGGCGGATCGTAGCGGAGCGTCTCCTCGATCGCGCTCTCGATCAGCGTTGGATCGTCGCGCAGGCGTCGCATCTCGTCCGGATTTCGGAGCAGCGCCAGAATCGCGTTGCCGATGAGGTTGCGGGTCGTTGCGTGGCCCGCTGTGAAGAACTGCTCGGCCATAATAACCGCTTCTTCATCCGTTACATGACGATCGTCGTGTTCGCCCGGCCGAAGCAACTCGCTCAGAAAATCGTTGCCGCCACGGCCGCGCCGCTCACGAACCAGCTCGGTCAGATAGCCGACCAACTCGCGCGCCGCGCGATCGCCGGCCGCGATCATCTCGGGTGTGCGCACGACGCCGCGTGCAAGCACCACGCCCTCGACGTATTCGCGCAGCCTGATGCGGTCTTGGCGCGGCACATCGAGCATCGCGCAGATCGTCTCGGCCGGCAGCTCGTAGGCAAAGTCGGAAATCACATCCATCCGATGCCTGCTCAGCAGGCGGTCGAGAATCGCGCCGACGAACGTTTCGATCTCGCCTCGCATTGACTCCACGGCCTGAGGCGCGAGCAGCTTGCCCATCACGTTTTTCAACCGCGCATGCTCTGGAGCGTCGGTGAACGAAAGCTCGCCGCTCTGCAGTCTGACGATCGGCGAGTCGCCGAAGTTCGCGCGGATATCCTCGACCAGCTTAACCCGGCTGTAGCGGCGGTCGCGGAGATATTCAGTTGCGTCGTGATAGCGCGTCAGCACCCAGCCGTTCATCGCCCGGCTGAAGTGAACAGGGTCCGCTTCGCGCAGGCGATGAAAATAAGTATAGGGGTCGGGATATCCGGGCAGCGTCGGGTCGATATCGTCCGGGAAATCGAGCGCCGCTCTCATTCGACTAATCCGGCGCCGCGCTCACTTCACCACTGCGATCGCTTCCAACTCAACCAGCAAACCTTCAATCGCGAGCGCCGCGACGCCAATCAGCGTCGAGGCCGGAGGATTTCCGCCGGCGGCCAGCGCGGCGCGAGCTTCCCTGAACGCGGCATAATCGGAAGGCTTGTAGTTGACGATGTAGGAATTCAGCTTGACGATATCGGACGTGGTCGCGCCCGCGGCTTCCAGGGCCGACTTGAGGTTAGCAGCGGCCTGACGGGTTTGCGCGCCGAGATCGCCTGCTCCAACCAGCTTGCCTTCCTTGTCAACCGAGACCTGGCCCGAAACGAAGATCATTTTGCCGGGATTCTCCACAGTGACGACATGCGTGTAGCCGCGCGGCGCCGACATCGTCTCTGGATTGATGAATTTCTTTTCCATCGAAGCCTCCCGATCGGCGAGTGCCGACATTAAACCAGTCTAATTGCCGCCGTAGTGAAGGACCTGGATCTTCTCGAGCGTCACGAGGCCCGAGCCCATCATCGCGTCGAGCACCGGCAAAAACGCGTTGATCTTGTCGGGCGAATCCACGATCTCGATCACCACCGGTAAGTCCTGCGACAGGCGCAGCACCTTGGCCGAGTGAATCTGGCTATGCTCGCCGAAGCCCATCGGGCCGCGTAGCACTGTAGCC
>JASHQJ010000346.1 GCA_030037595.1 Candidatus Binataceae bacterium | reverse complement strand
CTCGCATAGTGCATCATCGCCACGGTGTTGCAGTAAAGCTCGCGATCGGCAGGCAAATCCTGCGCGATGATCTCACGCCATTTGCCAAAACGGATCAGCACGTGCTGCCGGATGGAAACGTAACTCTCCAGGAAATCGGCCATCGGCGGCGACGGAATGCGCAGCATTTCTTCAGGTATGGTTTCAATGAGTTCGTCGGCGGCGGCGAGAGCGGGCGCATACTGGCCAAGGAACATGGCGCCGTATGCGGCGAAGTGGTAGTTGTGCGCTCGGTAACCCGAATAGAAGTTCATCGGCCCGGCGCGGTCATAGAACTTGCGATCCGCGATGATCGCCTTCTGATTCGAGCTCAGCACGTCACGGTAATGCCCGCATTGCACATCGATATGGGTGGGCATATGCAGCAGGTGGCCCATATCCGCAGCCACGTCGCGCAGGCGGTCGCCGCTTTGCAGCGCCACTTCCGGATTGGGCGACATTTCCATCAGATGGACGTGGAGGTGCAAAAGGCCTGGATGGCTCATCGCCCCGATTAGATTGCGAAAGGCGAACTCGAGCACCTCGCGCGCCTCGAGCGTGCCGGCGCCAGATGCAGGATCGCCGGTGTGGAGGTCCCACATGCGCCATGGTGTGCGGTTGAGGATCGCTTCTACGAAGATTGCGCGCAGGTCGAGATCTTCGGGAAAGGCGTGGTGGGCAAGGCGCATCGCATCGGCAAAGGCGTCGTCCCAAGGGCGCTGGTTGTCGATCGGGTCGCGCTGAGGATAGCGGGCCGGCAGCGCCTCGATCAGAGCGCGTTCCGGCGCAGTGACCCGGCTGACTAGCGCCAGGGCCGCTCGGGCCGCGTCATGGGCACGCGCGACCGTCGCGGCCTTGCCAACGGGGTCGTAGAGTTCCCAAGGTTGGTTGTAATTCGGCCCGGTCGCGTAGCCAACACCCCAGTGCGCCATGGCGCAGTTCGGATCCGCTTCCAGAGCCTTCCCGAAGCAGGCGACTGCTTCCTCATGGTGGTATCCAAAGCACCAATTGAGGCCACGGTCGAACCAGCGCTGGGCATCTGCCGAGGCGGTCGTGACCTTTCGAGAATATGAACCGAGATTATAAGGATAGTCCATATCGATCGCCTCGTCCTCTTGAGCATCCGTCAGACATTAAAGCGGCGGGGCTTCGGACTCCTCACGTTCCTGGTCCGGCAGAGTGACTCGGATCGCTTTGCCGATGGTAGCACGCCCTGCCACGCACTCGAAATCTCAGCGGAGGAGTCCACACTCCCGACACTCCGACGACCCACCAGCGCCCGGAATGGGACCTCGGAAATTTGCGCGCGGATAACTTTCATAAAGTTTCCCTTCAAAACGCCATTTTCCATCGCTCTCCAGGTCCACGTGGTCAGCCAAAGCCGCACATACGCGCACTTTTCCATCAAGTCTCCTATGAGCGCGAAAACTGAGGGACTGGATGGTGGAGCGCGGTCATTCAAACTCTTAGTGGACTTTCTCTCCCGTCGGGGACCGGGCTCTGGCTAAGCTGGTCACGCGAGGGGGAAAGGGATCAAGCGTCTGCGTGCCCGATTCCTCGACGCTCGTTAACCACTGGTTTACGAAACACGAAATTCCTGACGCTCCCGGTCCCGTGCCCTACGGCGACGGAGTCAACGCGACCGAATGACTTGGGAGCGATTCTGGCCTCCGGTCGAGCGCTGGATTCCGAGCGCAAAATCCTTCACCCCCATCCCAACTTGCGCTTCGACGCCAGGTATCCGAGGTAGGAGCCGTATGCAGTAGCTCTGCTCGTACGGATCTGTGCGGCGGGCGCCGGTCAACCGGCGTCCCTACCGCGACAAAGTCAGGAAATTTCGATTGATGCCAAGCATACGGCGCCCCTACGATCAACAAGGGTCCCTTTGGATCAAGCCTCACACGGGTCAAAAACCCTTTTCCCCCAACCTTGTAAGGATTTTGTCCCTGTGCTTGTTAGTCCAGTCAGTTCGGATTCTCGGTCGCGTACTCCTGAGACGAAATGAGCTGTGCGCGGGCCCAGGACCGCTCCCACGCGTGCAGCTCTGGTGGAACCTACCGCTCAGATCTGCAGGTCCTCGTACAGGTCGCCGCCGAGGAAGTCTGCGGCCGGGTTGGCACTGCCGCGAACCTTCTCCACGAACTGAGTGAATTCCTTGTCAGCGCGGACCTTCGCGAACCCGGCCCAATCCTTGTACTCGCTCACCGCCACGATGCTGTTCATCTGCGCGCCGAAGAGCTGGCGATGAACTCGGAACGTACCGCCCGCCCGCTCCACCATCCGCTTTACCTCTCTTAGGTTCTCCAGCTGCTCGTTCAACCGACCGTCCCGAACGCGAAAAGTGATAACCGCCGAAACTGCCATTGCCGAACCCTCCCTTTGCTCTGAGATTGTCCGGTAGCTAACACTGTGCCTTGACTAAGGCAAACGCGATTAATCTGGTCCTAACGTGTCATGACCAAATCTCCGGACTTGCGTTGAGTTACGCAATGTCGAGATACTGCGTGAGACTTCGTCAGTAGACGGAGTGACTGAGGCGGTGCGCAA
>JASHQJ010000345.1 GCA_030037595.1 Candidatus Binataceae bacterium | reverse complement strand
GCCGAGTATCTCTCCTATACCGACGACGTCCGCCAGGCGATGGACTGGATGATGCGCCAGGGGATGGACTTCGACGGCGTGCGCGTGATGGGCCTCGAGGAGTTTATCGAGCAACTGCGCCAGGAGATGCGCCAGCGCTACCGCGACTTCAACCTGAAGAACGCGCTCTCCGAGATGGAGCAGAAGCTCGAGGACGTTCTCAATCGCGAACGCAAGACGCTCGAGGGTCTAAAGGGCAAGAAACCCGGCGTCGAGGACAAGCAGAAGGAGCTCTCGCGGATGCCGCGGCGGCTTTCAGAGGCGCTCCGGAAGCTCGAGAGCTACGACTTCGAAGACGAAGGCGCAAAGGCCGACTTCGAGGAGCTACTCGCCGAGTACGAGAACATCCGCGACCTCGAGAATTTCCGCGATCGCAACCAGCACATGTTTCACGGTCCGAAGAGCCTCGGCTACCAGGAGGCGCTCGAGCTGATGCGCGAGATGGAGCGGATGCGCCAGCTCGAGCAGGACCTGATGTCCGGAAATTTCGAGACCATCTCGCTCGAGGACCTGCAGCAGATTCTCGGCCAGCAGGCGCTCAAGGATTTTCAGAATCTGAAGCAGGTGATGGTGCTGCTCACGCAGTCCGGCTTCATGGTGCCGAAGGGCGACCATTTTCAGCTCTCGCCCAAGGGCGTGCGCCGCATCGGCCAGCTCGCGCTGCGCGACATCTACCAGAACCTGTTGAAGGACAGGGCGGGTGGCCATATCACCGACCATCGCGGCATCACCGAGATGCGCCCGGAGCAAACCAAGCCCTATAGGTTTGGCGATCCGCTCAACCTGAATCTCGTCGCGACACTGAAGAAGGCGCTCGCGCGCAAGGCTGGCGTGCCGCTGCAGCTCGATCCCGACGACTTCGAAATCTACGAGAACGATTACGGCAGCTCGTCATCGACAGTGCTCTGCCTCGACATGTCATGGTCGATGAGCTGGGAGGGGCGGTTTGCGGCGGCGAAAAAAGTCGCGATGGCGATGGAGACGCTGATCCGCTCGAAGTTCCCGCGCGACTTTTTCTCGATCGTCGGCTTTTACACGCGCGCGGTTGAACTCAAGCTGAAGGACCTGCCCGAAGCCTCCTGGAACATGGGCGATCCATTCACCAACCTGCAGGACGGCCTACGCCTCGCGTCGGATCTGCTCAACCGCCATCCGTCGCGCAACCAGCACATCATCGTGATAACCGACGGTCAGCCGACCGCCTACTTCCTCAACAAGCGTCTCTACTGCGAGTGGCCGCTCTCGTTCGGCGGCATCAGCATGCGTGCTGCGCAGGAAACCTTGAAGGAAGTCGAGCGCATCACGCGCAAGGGCATCACGATCAACACTTTCATGCTCGACGACTCGCCGAGTCTCCGCGCATTCGTTGACAAGATGACGCAGATCAATCGCGGCCGCGCGCTTTACACCCGTCCCGACCATCTCGGCGAGTACATGCTCGTCGACTACCTGTCCAAGAAACGCAAGCGTGCTTGAGCGACGCTCGCGCCGCGCGCCGGCTACAGGAGCCAACGGCAAAGCACCAACCGAGCGGCAAGTAACGTCCGCGGCCGGCACAATTGTGCACGGCGACTGCCTCGATGTGATGCGCTCGTGGGCGGACGGGACGATCGATGCGTGCGTCACCGATCCACCGTACAACATGAGCCGGCGCCGCGGCCTGGCGTGGGCATTCAGCTCGCACGTTACGATGGAAGAGCAGTGGGATCGGTTTGCCCATGACGAGTATTTCGATTTCACGCGCCGATGGCTTGCTGAGGTCTGCCGCATCGTGAAAGCCAACGGCAACATCCTGGTCTTCGGCAGCTTTCACAACATCTATCTGATCGGATTCGTCCTCGAACACGTGCTCGGCCGCCGCATCCTGCAGCAGATCACGTGGTTCAAGCCCAACGCGCAGCCCAACATCACGGGCCGTCTGCCGACCGAGAGCACTGAGTTCATCATCTGGGCTTGCAACAACACGCCCGCTCGCGCGAGTAAGTGGACGTTCAACTACCGCGCATCGAAGGAGATCGGCGGCGGCAAGCAACTGCGCAACGTGTGGACGTTTCCATGCACTCCCCGCTCCGAGCGCCGCGCGGGAAGCCATCCCACGCAGAAACCGCTCGAGCTGCTGGAGAGAATCCTCCGGCTCTGGACCGATCCCGGCGATACCGTGCTTGATTGTTTTCTCGGCACCGGGACGACCGCCGTAGCCGCGGAGCGGCTCGGCCGTCGTTGGATCGGGATTGAGCGCGATCCCGGCTACGCGAAGATTGCGCGTGCGCGAATCGCCGAGGTTTCGGGTTCCGCGCCGAACGTGATTGCCGCTCAGTGACCGCCGGCGGCTGATGATGCCACGGCGCTTGAGGCGCGTGAGGGCATCGTCCAGGTGCCGCCGATCTGCCGCAGCACGATGCGATCGGCATCGGGTCCAGCCGCTGCGATTAGGCGCTGGAGCGGTTCGTCCATCGGCTCGCGCGATAGTTTGAACGTTCCCCAGTGGATTGGCACGAGCCAGTGCGCCCGCGTCTGCTCGAACATCGACCACACCTGCTCGGGATTGGCGTGATTCCAGATCCACGGGTCATATGCGCCAATCGAAAACGCCGCGACGTCGGGCGGATTCGCCGCTACCGGGGCGAACAAATCGGTGTCGGCGCTGTCGCACGCGAGCAGCATCCGATGGCTATCCTTCTCGAGCACGTAGCTATTGAAGCCGTAGTCCTCTCCGTACGGAGGCCATCGTTTTCCCCAATGCCGCGCGCCCATCGCGCGCACCGCGAGGCCCTTGACGATGGTTTCTTCGCCCCACCGAAGTTCGCGCACGTCCTTGAAACCAAGGGGCGAGATGAGCGATGAGCACTTGTTGCACGCCACCACGACCGCGGTCTTCGGCAGCGCCTTCAGCGATGGGATGTCCAGATGATCCATGTGTGCGTGCGTGATCAGGATCAAGTCGAGTTGCTGAAGATCGTTCGGCTTGAGCGGCGGGGGCGTGACGCGCTTCGGTCCGATCGAGAACAGCGAATCGAAGGCGAGACCGACGCGCGAGAACAGGCTTGGATCAGTGAGCACGCGCACGCCGAAATAGTTCATCAGGAGCGAGGCATGCCCGAGATTCGCGATCGTCAATTCATCGTTGGGCCATGAAGCGGGTTCAGGATGCGGAACGGTAGCCTCTTCATTCATAGATGCAGCGTAAGTCGCCGCGAGAATTGGCGCCAGTACGACGAGGGCGAGCATCGCCAAGGCCGGCCGGTTGAACTTTCTCGCCGTATTTCTACCGGCGCCCACATGCAACCGCTTTCACTTTACGGGCTTGAAGCAGGGAAGCTCAGGTACCACGGTATAGTCGTAGATCGCGGCGTGCCACTTGAAGTTGCCCTGGGCCGGACCGAAACCTGACGTCAGCGCGTTGGCCAGGTCGCTATCAGCGGGCGTGCGCACGGCAGCCGGCACGTAAGCGACAAACGCGGAATCGCCGCCCGCTTTGACCATGTCCTTGAGCGGCGGGTTAAATTCGAGCCTCGAAATCGCGGGCTTCGGTTCCCATCCATCTGCCGGCGCGGTCTTGGTCGGCGACATCATCCAGGCCGGTTTGCCGGCGCTATGCACCAGCCGCCACTGGCGCGATTCGAGCATCCCGTCCTTGGTCAGGCGAATCTCCTCCACGCCGGGAGTGTTGCGCGAGATCTCGTCGCATCGGTCCGCCTGATCGTCAGCCGTGATGCCACCGATTTCGTCCGGATTGCCTTTCGCCTTGTCGATCTGGCTGCCCACCGCCATGCCTGTCACCTCGGCCACCTGCGGCGCCATCCCGAGTAACGCGCCTGCAGCGCATGCCGCGCAAGTTGTCGCGATTGCAGCGGCAAGAGCGGCGACGGAGCAGCGCGTTGCGGCGCGAGCGACGAGAAGAAGAGTCACGGCTTGCGGGCGAGAACGATCGACGAAGTGAACGGTGGGCTTGGCAGCGTGGTGCGCGCGATACCTGTAAAACCTGCGCTGCCAAGCCACGATGACACCTCCTCGAACGAATAGTCGCGACCCCTGGTCGTCAGCATCAGGTAGAGCGAGAAGACCGCGCCGGCGCGCGGCTCGGTCAGTTCGGCGTTCATAATGTGATCCTTGACCAGGAGCAGGCCGCCGCTTCGAAGCGCGCGAAAGCATTTCTCAAACAGGTTTGTATTCGTCGCCGCATCTTCACTGTGGATGATGTTCGACATGAAGAGCGCGCCGACCGGACCCGGGAACTCATCGCGCAGGTAGTCGACCCTTACCAGGTCGATGCGCGAGGCGAGGCGCGGCTCACGCTCAGCAAGGATTCGACGCGTCACCTCGAGCGTGCCTGGAAGGTCGTAAATCGCGGCGCGCAGCCGAGGCCATCGCTTGAGCAGTGCCGCCATGTACGCGCCCGGCCCACCGCCGATATCCGCGATAGTTTCGACTTCACGCAAGTCCAGATGCTCCGCGATCCACTCGGCATCACCGCGGGCACGCGTCAAGCTGTCCATCGCGCGGATGAAACGCTCGGTTTCGTCGCGTCGTGACTGGTACATGTCGGGAGCGCGCGCCGTGGTGCCGCTCCGGATCGTCTCCTCCAGGTTCGCCCAGGTAGCGAAGAGCGCTTCGTCGAACAGGATCATGTCGCCAAGGTATTCGGAGGACGAACCCAGCAAATACCGCCGCGACGCGGCGCTCAGCTCGAAGCGTCCGTCGTGCTTGTCCAGGAGCCCGAGCGCGACCATCGTGTTGCCGAGCAACGCCGTCGCTCGCCTGTCGCATTCGAGGGCACGAGCAAGCGCCGCATCATCGAGCGGCTGACGCGCCAGATGCTCGAACATCCCGAGCTTGACCGCGACCTGGATGGCGCGAGCCTCAGCGTGGCCGCCCGCGAGTCCGGCAAGCTCCGCAAAGTTCATGGTCGTTCCGGCTCCGCTCAGCGGATGAAATCCTGGGTTACGTAGATATCGCCGGCTCCGGAGTGCGCGATGCCAACTCCCGCGTCGGTGAACCTGTCCGAGAGCATCGTGGCGCGATGCTCTGCACTCTTGAGCCAGCGCTCGACCGCGCGTTCCGCGAGATGCTCGTCGTCGCGATAATTGCCCATGTAGATCGTCTCGCCGACAGCATCATAGCCGATTCCGGCGCCGCGCACGCGCTCCGCGGGTCCGACACCGTCGGGGCTGACCTGGCCAAGGTAGCCGCGCAGCGCCATATCGTAGCTGTGCGCTCGCGCTATCACCGCAAGGCGCGCGGAGAACCGAAGCGGTTTAAGGCCGGCGTGAGTGCGGGCGGCATTGACGAGGCCCAGGATCGCGGATTCCTGTTCGGAGAGACCGGCGATTTTCTCCGGCGACGGCGGGGCTGTCTGCAGCAGGTAGATACGCGACGCGACCGCCGCGATGAGCGAGATTGCGAGCAGACTGACTCCCGCCTTGACCGCACGCCTTCGCCGGACCACTCTGGGGGTCGGCATCCTCAGAACCTTGGCCGGGCCGCGATTGGCTTTCGGCGGGCGGCGGCGAGTGGCAGTTGAACCGCTCATAACAGGAACTTGGCGGTGCTTCTCAGGGGTTTCATTGCCGGGAGTTCAATCGTGCTTCAGACCGCATCCAAAGCGACCGCGCGGCGCCGCGATCGTTTCGCTCTGACGATTTGCTATCGCGCCATTTCACGGATGTCAACGCGGACGCTGCTTGCATCCCTGTTAGCCCTCTGTTTCGTGCTGATCGGGGCGTGCGGCGATGCGTCGGCGCGGGCCGAGCGGACGCTGCCGG
>JASHQJ010000344.1 GCA_030037595.1 Candidatus Binataceae bacterium | reverse complement strand
GATGCGCAACGCGTCGGAACTCGCGCGCGTCGGACGTGGACAGATCTCGCATTGATCTTCGTGCGATCAGATCTACCAATAGAGCAGTTACAAACAGCCACAGTTAAGCCACAGACACAAGGATTAAATGTCCTTGTGTCTTGCCTGAGTACTTGTTTTCATTGGATATTCTCAACGGTTGTGGCTGTGATTTCGATACTTTGAAACGGCCCACTTCGATACTCAGAAATGGCCCACCCCTATAAACCGGGGCATCCTGCAAATGAGGCAGGAGGCTGGGGATGGAGAGGAGAGCGAAGGTGGAGCTGTTCGAGCGGATCCGGAGAGAATACGAGTTCGGCGTTGGGAGTGTGAAAGGGGTGGCGCGCAAGCTGGGAGTTCACCGGCGCATGGTCCGACAGGCGCTTCTGAGTGCCGAGCCACCAGAACGCAAGCAGTCGCAGCGCGCGCGTCCGGCGCTTGGTCCGCTGATCCCGTTTATCGACGTCATCCTGGAAGCTGACCGTATTGCACCGCGCAAGCAGCGTCATACCGCACACAGGATCTGGCAGCGGATCGCAACAGAGTTACCGGAGCACAGAGTGGCGGAGCCGACGATTCGCCGCTACGTGCGCGAGCGCAAAGCGGAGCTGGGATGGTCGGCGCGCACGACCTGTGTGCCGCAGAGCTATCAGCTCGGACAAGAAGGCCAGGTCGATTGGTATGAGGCGTGGGCGGAGCTAAGCGGCGAACAAGTACTGCTGCAAGTATTTTCGATGCGCAGCATGGCCAGCGGTGCGGCCTTCCATCGCGCGTATCATCGCGCCACGCAGCAAGCCTTCCTCGAAGCTCACGAGCACGCATTCAATTTCTTTGGCGGTGTGTTTGGACTGCTGAGATACGACAACCTCAGGAGCGCGGTGAAGAAGATCCTGCGCGGCTATCGGCGCGAAGAGACTGCGCGCTTCATTGCTTTCCGCTCGCACTGGCGCTTTGCAAGTGAGTTTTGCTCGCCCTACGAAGCGCACGAAAAGGGCGGCATCGAAAGCGAGGCCGGTTACTTCCGACGCAATCACTGGGTGCCGCTACCGAAAGCGCGCGATCTGGAAGACCTCAATGCACAGCTGCTGACCGCTTGTCATGCTGACGAGCGACGTCAGATCGCCGGCAAGAGCCGGGCGGTGGGCGCACTGATGATAGAAGAACGCGCCCAGCTCCTGCCGCTCGCCGAGCACGGCTTCGATCTCGCCGATATCTCTTTCCCGCGGGTTGATGGACTGGGCTGCGTCAGGGTACGAACCAATCTTTATTCCGCTCCGGTTGATGTCGGCAAAACGGTCGAGGTGCGGCTCTATCCGAGTTGCGTCGAGATCTGGAACGAAGGCCGCTGCCTCGCCCGCCACGAGCGCTGTTACGAGCGCAATCAGCAGGTACTCGATCTCGAACACTATCTCGACGTGCTGGAGCGCAAGCCTGGAGCGCTGGTCGGATCGAAGCCGCTGGCGGCGTGGCGTCACCGCGGACTATGGCCGGAGAGTTATGATCGACTGCTGGCCGAGCTGATCGATCGGCACGGCAAGCAGAGTGGCACGCGCCAGATGATCCAGGTGCTGAGTCTGATAAAGGAGCACGGTCATCGGCGGCTTCGCGCGGCGGTCGAAGAGGCGCTCGCGCTTGGATGCTCGGATGTAGCGGCAATCCGGCATCTGGCCGAGGCTGCCGATCTCGCCCGCGCGCGGAGCACGATCGTCGAGTTGGGCGCGCTCTCGCGTTACGAGCGTCCGCAACCTTCACTGAACGACTACGACGCACTGCTCGCGCACAAGGTGGCATCATGAACGCCGAGCGCACGGCGTTGGAAGCCGCCACCATCCGTCAGCAATGCAAGGTGCTGCATCTGCCGAGTATTGCCGCGCAATGCACGCAACTCGCCGAGCAAGCGGTGCGCGAACGGCGCACGCATCTCGGTTACCTCGAAGCGCTGCTGCAAGCGGAACTCGAGGATCGCGAACAGCGGCTGATCGAGCGACGCCTCCACGAAGCTCGCCTGCCGCGGATGAAGACGCTGGAGGAGTTCGACTTCGCCAAGTGTCCCAAGATCTCGGCGCAGCAGATCCATGAGCTGGCCAAGGGCGACTATATAGCCAAGGCCGAGCCGATCATCTTCATCGGTGATAGCGGGACCGGCAAAACCCATTTACTTACAGGTCTCGCCGTGGCAGCTTGCCGCCAGAAGCGCCGTGTGCGCTTCACGACCGCCGCCGCGCTGATCAACGAACTGGTCGAGGCCAAGCATCAGCTGCAACTCGGCCGTACCTTAGCGCGCTGGGCGCGATACGACCTGATCGCACTCGATGAAGTCGGCTACGTTCCGCTGGCCGAGGTTGGCGCTGAGTTCCTGTTCCAGGTGATCGCCGAGCGCTCTGAGAAAGCCGCGGTGATTGTCACTACTAATCTGCCCTTTTCGGAATGGACCCAGGTGATTCCCAATGCCCGGCTGTGCAAAGCGCTGCTCGATCGCATCACGGATCGGGCTCAAATCATTGAAACAGGAACTGAGTCCTACCGCTTCCGCAGAACCGCGGAGCGACGCAAAGGTCAAAGGTCGAGCATCAGTGACCAATGAATCAGATTAACGGAGCGGCGAGGGGGAAGGTCCCCCTCGCACTCCCCCTGACCAGCAATTAGCTATCGG
>JASHQJ010000343.1 GCA_030037595.1 Candidatus Binataceae bacterium | reverse complement strand
CGAAGGCGCCGTGGTACTTCCTCGGCTTGCAGGAGATGCTGGTGTTCTTCGACCCCTGGTACGCGGGGGTCGTCCTGCCGAGCTTCATTATAGTCGGCCTGATGCTGATCCCGTACCTCGACATCAATCCCAAGGGGAACGGCTACTACACGCTGAAGGAGCGATGGTTCGAGATCCTGACCTTCTTCATCGGATTCCACGTGCTGTGGGTCTCGTTCATCATCATCGGAACGTTCTTCCGCGGGCCGGGATGGAACTGGTTCTGGCCGGGCCAGGTGTGGGATCCGCACTTGGTCGAGGCGCTGACCAACGTCGATTTGCCATACATGTTCGGCTTCCGCGACTACACGGCGTCGGCGATCTTTGGTCTCTCGCTGATCGTCGGCTACTTCGTCGTGGGATACGTGGCGTTCTACCTGTGGGTCAAAGCGCGGAAACCCAACGATCCGTGGTCGGCGTTCCCGGGTGGCGGCCCCGAAATCCTCGAGAAGTGGGGCCCCGTGCGCTTCGGCATCACCGGCTTCCTGCTGCTCGCGATGGCGGGAGTGTTCATCAAGATGGCGCTGCGGCACGCGCTCAACATCAAGTACATCCTCGTCACACCGTGGATTAACATCTGACGCGGCGGGGTGTTCTTTCTTGCGAAAGTGCTGCAGGCGATCGGACTGGCTGATGTGGGATTCGCGCTCTTGGTGGGAATCACCCAGCAGCACGGAATGGGCAGGGAATACGAGTTCACGGGCATCGGTATCCTCGTCTTCCTGGTCGGATATCTTATCGAAAGTTTCGCGGGCGGGAGATCGTGAGCGTCGCGCGCCGCGGTAGGGACTGAAATCTGAGGTAGCGGAGCACAGATGGCAGGCAGAGCGGGGCTCGATCCCTCCGAAGAAGGAAAATCTTTCAGCGCGTTGTTCGTTCTGATGGTCGCGCTGCTGCTGGTCGTCTCGGTTTGGTCGATCTGGGACGACAATATTTCGCGCCGTCCATGGAAAGAGTACCAGGTCGAGTTCGATCGCCTGGCTTACCAGAAGTACATGCAGGACGCGGCTAACGAGCAGAAACGTCTCAACGCCGATCCCGATTATCAGAAGGCCGAGAAGGAGCTTGCGCAGGCGCAGGCCGATCTCGCGAGCGGCGCGACGGCGGCGAAGCTGGCAGACCTCAATTCGCAGTTGACGGGACTCAACGTCGTCGCCGATGAGAAAGACCAGGCCGTGCGCTTCACCAAGTCGTACATGACGGAGAGCTGGTACGACTACAATCACGCGCTCCAGGAAAAGGAAGATCCTTCCAAGTACAAGGCGCAGATCGATCAGCTCACCGCGGAGCTTAACCAGGAGAATCTCGTCTCCGACAAAGCCAAGGCGGATGTGCAGGCGGTCAAGGATCAGATCGACGCGCTCAATTCCAAGGTTGACAGCCTGACCGAGAAGCTCAAGCAGATGAACACCAAGCGCGACGACTTCATCGACAAGGCCAACGGCTACGTCATCCCGGTGAAGTTCCGCAACGTCACGCTCTTTAGCTATCCGAAGATTCCCAAGATCCAGCAGACCGCGATCGACGACTTCGATCGCAACGCGTTCGACGAGGCGGTGGCGCGCGTCGATAGATGCCAGAGCTGTCACATGGGCGCCGACAAGCGCGGCTTCGAGAACGCGCCCGAACCGTTCCGCACGCACAGCAACTTCGAAGAAATCATCCTGAAGCATCCGCCGGACAAGTTCGGATGCACGCCGTGTCACGAAGGCCAGGGCGCGGCGGTCAGCTCGGTGCGGCTCGCGCACGGCGACGATCCTGATTGGGACTCGCCGCTGCTCAGGGGCACGAAGATGCAGTCGCGATGCATCCAGTGCCACGTTGACGTTGGCTCGCTCCGCAACAAGGACGGCGATCAGATCGCGATCAACTGGGTTGAAGGCGAGCGAATGTTCGAGCAGATGGGATGCGCCGGTTGTCACCTCGTCGCCGGCTACGAGGACATGCCGAAGATCGGCCCGTACCTGAAGCTCGCGTCAGCGAAGCTCGACCCATCGTGGACGGTGCGCTGGATTACCGATCCGCACGAGTTTCGCCCGCATACGCGGATGCCGAACTTCATGTTCACCCGCGACCAGGCGATCCAGCTTGCGGCATTTCTTTTCGACAGCTCGTCCGCAAACGCCAAGGAGTGGCTGGCGGCACATCCGGAGCCGGCGACGCTCGAGACCGATATCAAGAATCCCGCCTTCATCGAGGAAGGACAGGGACTGTTCGAATCAGTCGGATGTAAAGCGTGTCACGCGATCGAGCCTGACAAAATCGGCACCCCTGTCGGCAGCGACAAGAACTTCCTCCCGACTGCGACGCGCACCACCAAGGATTTCGCGCCCAACCTGAGCAAGATCGCCGAGAAGACCAGCGCCGCGTGGGTTTACACCTGGCTCAAGAATCCGCGCGACTTCTCACCGCACACCGCGATGCCGTCGCTCCGGCTCTCCGACCACGAAGCCGAGGCGCTCACCGCATTCCTGATGACCCACGGCGAGAAGAAGGAAGATCCCGGCGTCGATACCGCCGTCAAGGATCCCGCCAACATCAAGGCCGGCGAGGCTCTCGTGCGCAAGTATGGATGCTTCGGCTGCCACGAGATCCAGGGCATGGACAAGGAGTCGCGCATCGGCGTGGAGCTGACGACCTTCGGCTCCAAGCATCTCGATGAGATGTTCTTCGGCAATGAGACCGAAATCCCCGACACTTGGGACGGATGGACCTTTCACAAGCTCTATTCGCCGCGCGTCTATGCGACCAAAGATGTCGAGCAGTTGATGCCGAACTTCGATTTCGACGACACCGACATCAACAACCTGATGGTGTTCCTCGCGTCGCTCACCGACGGCAAGGTGGTCGACAAATACCGCATGACGGCCAATCTCGAGGGGCAGAATGCGATCGTCGCCGGGCGCCGGATGGTGAACTTCTACAACTGCGTGGGATGCCATATCGTCGAGAACCGAGGCGGCTATATCCGGCGCTTTTACAGCGAGGATCAGATCAACTTCGCGCCCCCGATTCTCAACGGCGAGGGCTTCAAGGTGCAGCCCGAGTGGATGTTCACGTTCCTGCAAGGGCCGACACCGATCCGGCCGTGGCTCAAGATCAGGATGCCGACTTTCCACTTCACCAACGGCGAAGACGACACGATCGTGAACTACTTCACGTCGATGTCGGACATCAGCGTGCCGTACATGTTCCTCAATACGAACGCGATTCCACCGGCCGAGTTGCAAGCAGGGCAGAAGCTGATGTCGAAGGATTACTTCAACTGCTTCAGCTGCCATCAGCAGGGCGACAAGAAGCCGGAAGGTCCGCCGAGTGGATGGGCGCCTGACCTCGCGCTCGCGTACCAGCGGCTGAATCCCGACTGGATCCTCAAGTGGATTGCCAACCCGTCGGCACTGCAGCCGGGCACCAAGATGCCGTCGTTCTACCCGGGCGGCCCCGACGATATCCTGAAGGGCAATCAGGACGATCAGATTCGCGCGATTCGCGACTACATTTTCTGGTTCGGAACGCATCCCGGTCAGCCGCTGCCTGGCCAGGTCGCCGGCGCGCCGCCGATGAAGGTAGGCAGCAAGTGATGAATCAAAACACGAGCCGTGGGGGACTACGCAGGAGGGTACTGTAATGAAGAAGGTCGCAATCACAATTGCCGCGCTCGCCGCGGCCGCTCTGACCGCAGGCGCCGCGCCGGCATTCGCCGACGGCGGCACGATTAGCGGGACAGTCAAGTACGGCGGCACGCCGCCGGCGGCGAAGAAGGTGGAGATCACCAAGGACAAGGATGTCTGCGGGCTCAAGCCGCACTTCGAGGAGGACC
>JASHQJ010000342.1 GCA_030037595.1 Candidatus Binataceae bacterium | reverse complement strand
TGGACAGCAACGGCTGCGAACGGTTACGAGAACTTGCTTCTCGTTGCTGCCGACGATCCGGGTTCCCAGATGCTGATGCTACGCACCGAACTCGAGTTTGAAGCGCTGTGGACAGATGGGCGCGCCACACTTTCGCCCCAGGAAGCGCATTTGCACTACCAGGCCATTCTCGATACCTACCGGCAGGATCCTGCTATCTCACCGGGCAAGGTGGCAGGATTGGCGAAAGGAGCTGGCGATCCGTTATGGACTCTCGAGCGTCAGTGCAATCCGTTGGAAGACGCGAAGGCAAGCATCGGTGTGGAGGCCGCCGCGTGTGCGAACGCGAAAGTAGTAATTGCCTTCAGCTCGCGCCCGTCCGGCGGAGCCAGACGTCAAGCCGGTGGTGCCCTAAGCAATCGTGAGCAGCGCATGATACTTCGCACGCCTGCCGGGAGGCTCAGACTGGTTCCGGTCACGATAACCAATCTCGCCCTCGACACGATTTTTCAGGCAAAGCCCGCTGACAGCATGCAGGTCGCTATGTACGGGCTCTCTCCACGTGTTCCCGAGTACGGCGCTCTGCTCGACGCGGCAAGACGCGGCGTTCGTTTAAAGATCTTACTGAACCGCAACTCCGGGCGTGACATGGCTCGGAGATTGAGAGCTTTTCGCGACGAGCAAGATGCGCCAGTCGAGGTCCGGACTGCGGGCCGCATGATGCATCAAAAATACATGATTCACCGCGAGACTCAGACCGTCGTAACAGGCACGGCAAATATGTCGTCAGACGCTTCGTCTCGGCATTGGGAGCACAGGATCAGGATCACTGGATGTCCCGAACTGGCCGCACAGTATTCGGCGGATTTTGAGCGGATTTGGTCCCGCCTACCGGCCGACGATTACGTTTCGCTTGGTTGAGCTTGTGAGGAGCGCGAAAAAAAGCTGAGGAGAGGCTAGGCCTGCTCCTCAGTAACAGTGAGCATTCCAACGGGCGAAAGCTCAGGACTATGGGTATCCAAAGATGGCGCTAGAGTCAATCACGACCAGGCCGCCACCAGTTGAATTGGCTGACCCCGACGTTCGGCTGCTCGACGACTTCTTCCCGCCGGATACTTACGACGAGCTGGCAGAGCTGATCTCCAATGAGCCGCTGGCTTACGGCTCGCGCTCGAATCCGAGGACGGACCCCAATGGCCATTGGAGCCGCAATTTTGTCGAGGCGGTCCGAACCAACCTCGCCGATGTTTCGAGCGACCTTACGAGAGATGAGCGGTTGGCGCCGCTCGACAGGGCCTGGAGTTTCTTGCGTGACAACCAATTGGTGAATGACGTTCTGATTCGTTGTTACTTGAACGGATACACATACGGAACCGACGGTTATTTTCATATGGATTCTGAGCGTCCAGACGAACACACAACGGTCGTCTACATGAACGACTACTGGGAGCCGGATTGGGCTGGCGAGAGCGTGTTCCTGGATGCGCGCGGCGAGATTCTCAAATCTGTTCTGCCGAGAAGAAACCGCGCGATCATCTTTCCCTCCGGCCTCCAACACGCGGGCCGCGGCGTTTCCCGAAAGTGCATGGTGTTGCGGAAAACACTGATTTTCAAAACGCGGAGGACGCGTAGCTGCAACTTTGAAAGGCTGAGCTCCTTTCTGCGCCAGGCCGGCGCCACTAAATATGGCCACAAATCCGGAACGCTGCATGACCATCTCGTGCGAACGTTCGCACTGCTGGAGGCAAAGGGTTTCGACGAAAGTGTTTGTCTTGGCGGCGGATTGCACGCCATCTACGGCACCAATGCCTACCAGCCGGCCGTGCTGTCCGAGTCTGACAGGAGCAGGGTTGCCCAGGAATTTGGCACTCGCGCCGAGGAGCTGGCGTCGTTGTTTACGATACTTGATCGGCCGAAAACGTTGGAATTTCCGACCGAGTTGACTGAGCACGCAGCCGTTGTGGAATTACGCGGAGGACGGAGAATGGAACTGCAGCGGGTTCCCTTTGATGACTTGCGCAAGATTGAATGCGCTAATCTCGCCGATCAGAACGAGCTCTCAAAGCACAAGACGCTGCAGGCAATCTGGCAAGCGAAGTGATGGCGTTTGCGGGCTTTGACGCCACGTTAAGGCGAGCCTCTGGAGACTACCCGCGCCCGGGCTCACACGGATTCGCCGGTATCGTCGCCGCCCTCGCCGTCCGCGAGGACGCCATCATCGTCGACGAGATCTCCGTCCGGTTGGTCTTGATCCGGTTGGTCTTGGTCTGGTTGGTCGTTCTGCGAGATACCCCCTAACGCATCAGGGTCCTCCTCAAGTTCTTCTATAACCGCGTCCTCGGCCGCGGCGTCCGCGTTCGGGTCATCCGGGGGGACATCGATCCAAACCGTGAACACGCCCGCTTGCCCGTTGACAACCACGGAGAAGGTATAGCCGTAGAAGGTAATGACATTTCCGTCGGGTTCGGTGTAGGTAAACTCTCCAGCGTAACTTGGTCCACCGGTAACTTCGACACTATTGCCCACTTTTTCTACTCCCTCGATTGAAGCCGCTTCCGCAGGTCGGGGTCAACGCATGTTCTCCGGAGTGCTTGGTATCTCACCTCCTGAAAGAGAGGGCGTTGAACCTAGGACTTTACTGCAGGCAGGTAACATTAGGCACGGTGGCACGGTTGTTTAAAGCTCGGCGGCGGCTGTCGCTCGCGCGCTTCTTCAAGCAGCCGAGCGCCGAACCCCAGGCCTGAGCCGCTTTCACTTCAGCGCGGAGAACGATGTCGGCATCAGGATGCTGTTGGTCACGGACGCGATAATCGGGCCGTCAGCCTCACTTTTGTTGCGCGCCTCGATCCATTCGGGATCGGCGGCGAAAGTAGCGAATTTCTTCTCGCGGTCAGCCAGCGACTCCCATTGCAGCATGTAAACCAGGTCGGAATTCGATTCGCCGATCGCGACCGTCCAGAAGCCGACTTGCCGGAAACCGTGTTTTTCGAACAGCCGGCAGGTGACGGTGTCGAAACGTTTCAGGATCGCGGGCAAACGTCCCGCAACGCAGTGATAGATGCGAAGTTCATAGATCATTTCGTCTCCCCCCTGGGTTCTCTCGAAATTGATGGCTTGATCGCGGAGAAGTTTTATTACCACCGCACGACAAAGATATGGGTTTGACCGGCCTCGATTTGTTGTTTGTGCCATGGATTCGAGAACAGATCGAGAGGCCCGGCCTTGCTATCGTCAAGGAGATCGTTGAAGCTCATGGCGGTCGCATGATGATCGAAACCTCAACAGCGGGCAGCAAGTTGACCGTAAAGCTGCCGCGCTCGCGGTCCATCTAGATGGCGCGCCTTTTAGTCGTCGACGACGAAAAGAACATCCGCGACGGGCTGCAGCATCTGTTCGAAAGCCAGCAGCATCAGACCTTCGTCGCCGATAACGGGCGCGATGCGCTCGCGGTTCTCGTCCGCCAGGGCGAAGTGGACCTGGTGCTGAGCGACTTTCGCATGGCGGAGATGAACGGCCTCGAGCTGCTGAAGGAAATCAAGAGCCGGTATCCCGCCACGATCGTGATGCTGATGACCGCGTACGGCACGATCCAAAACGCGGTGGCCGCGATGAAGGCGGGCGCCTACGACTACGTCACCAAGCCATTTTCGCTAGAGGAAATCGAGCTCGCGGTCGAACGCGCACTCGAAGTGAGGGAGCTACGCGCGGAGAATCGCTCGCTTAAGAATTCGATTAACGGGGTGCCGCTGCTTGAGTCAGGCAGCGCTCAGTTCCGCGCCGTGATCGAGACCGCCTACGCCGCGGCATCGAGCGAGGCGACGATACTGCTGACCGGTGAGAGCGGCACCGGCAAGAACGTACTGGCGCGGCAGATCCATGAATGGAGTCCGCGCCGGGATCGCCCGTTCGTAACTGTGAATTGCACGACGCTCTCGGAGCATCTGCTCGAAAGCGAGCTGTTCGGGCATGTAAAGGGTTCATTCACCGGCGCGATCAAGGACAAGCCGGGCCGGCTCGAGGCGGCCGACGGCGGCACCGTCTTTCTCGACGAAATCGCCGAGTTGCCGCCGGCGCTGCAAACCAAGTTTCTGCGCTTTCTTCAGGACGAGCGATTCGAGCGCGTCGGCGGCGAGAACACGATCCAGGTTGACGCGCGCATTATCGCGGCAACCAATCGGGACCTGCCCAAGGAAACAGACGCGGGACGGTTCCGCAGCGACCTCTACTACCGGCTGAACGTCATCGGCCTGCGGGTGCCCGCGCTGCGTGAGCGGTCCGAGGACATCCTGCCGCTTGCGGAAACCATCCTCCGCGAGGCCGCGGCGCGCAACAGCCGCACCGGCTTGCAATTTTCGGACGACGCGCGCCGAGCGCTTGCTTCTTATTCCTGGCCGGGCAACATTCGGGAACTTCGCAACGCGATTGAACGGGCCGTGGTCTTGAGCCGCGGTGCCACGCTACGGAAAGAGGATCTACCTGACATTCTTTTTCAGAGCGGCGTGCCCAAGGGTACGGGAACGGGTGACGAGGCCACTCTTGAGCAGATCGAGTACGAGCATATCCGGCGTGTACTGGCCCTGGCGCCTACGCTCGAGGACGCAGCCGCGACGCTCGGAATCGGCATCGCAACGCTCTGGCGCAAGCGGAAACGCTACCATCTCGAGTGATTCCGGGCACTTGTCCACCATTCGAGGGGCGGCGCGGAGCGGGAACAGCTGGCCCTAGCGTGACAGGAATACCGGGCAGGGCGCGTTACGCAGCACGTACTCCGTGGTCGAGCCCAGCACCATCTCGATAATTCTGCTGTGCCCATACGCGCCGATGAATAACAGGTCGGCGTCGTGCTCCTTCAGGAAGCGAACGATCTCCTCGTTGGCGTGGCCCTGCAGGAGCTTGAATTCGGCCTTCGGCGTGTAGTTTTCGAAGTAGATACGCGCCTCGCCGAGGGTGCGTTCGCCGAGCTTCACGTCGCGTGTGACGGTGACAACAGTAAGCGGAACGCCGAGCTCGCTCGCGAATTCCGCGGCCGTGCGCATCGAGCGCGATGCCCGCTCGCTGCCATCGTAGGCGAGCACCGGCCGCGCGATGTCGCGGTAGCGGTTGGGTGAGATCAGCAATGGACGCGGGCATTTGCGCGCGACGCTTTCCGCGGTCGATCCGAGCAGCCCGGTTGAAAACCGTTCGTTGACACCGCGATGACCGATCATCACGAGGTCGGCGCTGCGCGCGCGCTCGCAGAT
>JASHQJ010000341.1 GCA_030037595.1 Candidatus Binataceae bacterium | reverse complement strand
GAATGCGCCATCGCGGTCATGGATCAAGTGACGCGGCGCTTCGTCCACGGAAGGCTTCGGTCACCTGACGCGCAATCTAGTCCGCCGTCGAAATTGCCGGTCACAGCAATCCTGACCACCGTCTTCGATCGTGGCTCACCAAAACCACTCCATAGAGATGCTTGAACGATATGGTGCGGGGAACGATCGGGTCGGTGGAAGCTAGCTTGCCCGCGTGATTGTGCAAGAAGGTCCTTCCAGCGCTGCGATTGCAGTCTGTGCGTCCCGACAATGCATCGTCCAAGTCGATTCGCTGACCGCGATCCCAAACCTTCCAGTTCGTAGTGGATCCGGGTGCTCGCCAATGGGAAGACCTCCCTGCTCATCAGTCGGATCAACTTATGAACTTCGCGGTCGATCCTCGGCCTCTCCGCCACGCCGACAAGACTTCCCAGCGCCATTACGCACGAAAGCAGTAGGAAGAGACCAATGCGCTCCTGCTGCGCACTATTGACGCGTGCCATCTTTCACACAGCCGTCTCAGGCCTTCGGATGCGTAATCCGGATCCGCGGGATGCGCGGCCGCGACGTGACAGAGCCGCAGTGTGCCGAAGGGCTAACGCGCTTTCAGTGACGCGACGGCGCACCGCGTTGGGCGCGGCGAACGGGAGTGGCGCGAGCATCGCGCTGGGAGGCAGTACGCACTTCGCGGAGCCGTTCGATGCCGGGCCGCTGGCGATGAGTACTCTGGCAGTTGCGCTCCTGCTGGCTGGGTATCCAAGCGAGGCGCAAAGGTTATCCGACAATGCCCTGGAGGTTGCTGCGCAACTGGGCAAACCTTCCAATATCGCATTTTGCTCGGTAAACGTAGCAGCGATGTATTAGTTGTCGAGTGATCCCAGGGCAGCTCTGCCCGTGGCGCGAGAAGCGCCCAATTGGCCCGTACCACATGGCCTCGGGCAACTCGCTTCGGCGCTTGACATCTAGATTGGCTGGTCCCTAGGGCCCTTGGGCGACCCGGATGAAGGTGCACAGCAGATCCGTACTGGCATCGCCGGATGGCTCGCCAGTGGTCAACGACTTCCCCATGCATGGTACCTATCGCTGCCAGGGTGAGCGTACGGATTGGCTGGTTTAAGGAAGGCGTCGAGACCTTCGATCTAAGGGAATCGCCCCTGGTTTGCGAAGTTTACCGAACGCGAACGCGGGCGAACCTTTCAGATATACGGCAGCAACGGAGTATCGGCTTCGAGCAGCATCGCCCCGGCCATGGAGAGCGTTTTGCGCTGCATGACGATATGCTGGCAAACCGTCTCCGCGTCGCGCAGCGCCCGATCGAGCGGGCTCCGCTCTGAATAGATCGAAGCCGATCCCAGAGCGTCATAAAGCATTCTTATGATCTCACGCGCGGCCTGCGCCACATTCACCCGCGACAACCACGCGTCAGCGCGCTCGCGAATCGTGGGTTGCTCATTGTTTTCGAGACGTTTCCATTCACGCTCCATCGCGATGAAGACGTAAGAACGGGCGGCGCCCAGCATCATCTCGGAGTCGGCGATCACGCTTTGGAGGCGGCCGCTGTTTCTTAGCGGACGGCCGGATGGGAACTCCACCCGGTTCTTTACTGCATCAACCGCGTAATCGATCGCGGCGCGTGCCATACCGAGCGGAACCCCCGCGACCTTTGGCAGGAAGTTCGTGGAGCGTCGCCACAACACGCCCGAGCGCCGCGCGGGCGGACGAATGTTGCAGAGGAATCGCACGGGGACGAACAGATCCTTCACGCTGTAGTCGCAACTGCCAGTCCCGCGCATCCCGGTAGTGTGCCAATTATCGACTACCTCCACGTTTGAAGCCGGCGTCAGGAAGCCGCACGTCACAGGCGTACCCTGGCCCTTTCTAATCGGCGCGCCATCCTCATGAAGCACGCAGGCAAGCTCGACCACATCCGCATGAGTGACCCCGGAACCGAAGGACCAGTTGCCGGTCACTCGATATCCGCCTGGAACGCGCTCGGCGCGGCCAGATGGTGTTGCGCTTCCGGCAGTTGGCATATCGAGTCTTGGGTAGATTTCTCTGGCGGCGCTATCCTCGAGGAACCCCGCGAAAAATCCCGAGTCGCATCCGATCATGACGCACCAGGCGGCGGAAGCGTTAGCTTTGGCGAGTTCCTCTATCACTTCGACCTGCTCAGCCGGGCACATTTCCGGACCACCCCATTCCCTCGGCATCATCAGGCGAAACATCCCCGCTTCCCGCAAACGCGTAACCACTTCGCCGGGAAGCCTGCGCGCTTCTTCGATGTCGTCGGATTGTTCGCGCAGATAGCCGCTCAACGCGCGCGCACTCGCACAAATATCGGCAGCGCTCATGGGACTGCCGACCGGTTCGCTTCTCTCGTCAGGTGCTGGTGATGACATCGCGAAGACCTCGAGCGCTGGATGAATACTCGAGGATCAGCTACCAAAAGCCGCGGCAATAAGCGATCGCGTTTTCGCTCAGCCATCGCTTACCTTTGGGACGTCGCGTCGAAATTCCCGTTTGAATTTCGCGCGGACTGGAGGCTCAATAGCGAGTCGCAGCTAGGACGTATTGGTCGAGAGGCCGAGCATCTCCGCCGCGATCGGGGCGCCGTTCTTCCTCTTATCGGGCGACTGCATAACCGCTCTGAGCGGCCTCCTAGCTTTCCTTGCGGAGCAACCGGTCGAGCGGATCGATGAAATCCTTCGAGTTCGTTCCATCGCTCGCGCTCGACTAGACGGCGCTGAAAGTGATTGACTATCTCAAGGCGAATACCATCGGGATCGCTAAAGAACTGCGCGTATTAATCGGGAGCATACTCAGCGCAGAGGCGAGGAACTTCGACTGTGATTCCAAGCGAAGAAAGGACGTACGCCGCTCCATCGGCGCACGCCTGGATAAAAGTGCCAGTCGACTCGAACGTAATCTATTCGCAGTGATCGTCGCGCCGTGACGGAGAAGCGGCGACGCCCCGATGATGCGCGACGCGGCCTGAAAAACGCGGCTCGCCGCCCGCTCATAGTCATCCGCGAGCATGTAGATCTCGCGGTAGTTGCCGCCAACACGACCGGTGACCGCATGTAGCCCTGCGCGGGGCGATCAATCTGGCTAACGGCGCGTCGAACAGGGCAGTGCCAGCGCGGCGGATGATTCCGAGACGTGGGACTACGGCCGCCCTTGCGGCGGCGTGACCGTGTTGAATTCGGTAGTGTTGCGTCGGTCTCCGGGTCGCCGCCGTCGCGAACGCACCGGGAAAACGGGGCCTCCAGCGCGAAGTAAACGGCTCGAACCTTAACATCGAAACCACACTCGACCTCAGATCGTCTGTTAATTCTGGGGTATCGCGTCGGTGTTTTCGGTCAGAAAATGAAAAGCAAAGTCGTTGTTGGGCGGACCGAAGTCGCAGTCGCGATTATTTTCTTCGCAACGCTCGTCTTTTTGGTCGGGAGCGTGGCTGCGTCAAATGTCGAGACCATAGGATCGAACTCAGCTTTGCCGACGAACTCACCACCTGGTCAAGGCGCAGCCGAAATTGCGCAGGCCTCGCAATCGCAAAACATCCAGCCCGGCTATTTGCCACCTCCGCCGCCGACGCCAAATCAGGGCGGATCGGGACAGACTCTCGACCTGCCGCGCGTTGCACCGCAATCGTCTCCAACATCAGCCCTAGAGCTGCCGCGATCTCAACCCGAAGGCCGCGACGCGTCTTTTGAGGTGCCGATTCAGCGCCAGCCGCAGACGACAGTGGGAAGGATTTCGGTGACCGCCACCGACGATAGTGGGCGATGGATTCAGAATCTGCGCACGCAGGATGTCACGGTTTATGAGGACGGCATTCAGCGGCCGGTACTCGGTCTTCAACGCGACACCGACACTCCGATCAGCATCGGGATCGTCGTCGACACGAGCGGCAGCATGTCGTGGAAGTTGGCGGCCGCCCAAGCTGCGCTGCGACACTTCGTGGGGACGCTCAATCCTCGCGACCAGTTCTTCATGGTGGCATTTTCGAACCGCTCGTTCCTGCTTCAAGATTTCACCAACAATCCCGCCGATCTCGAGCGTTCCATCGGGATGCTGCATGCCTATGGCCAGACCGCTCTTTACGACGCCGTCATCCAGGGTCTTCAGAAGGTTGAGATGGGCCGCTGGCCGAAAAGGGCGCTGCTGGTGATGACGGACGGCATCGACAATGAGAGCTCCCATACCCTGGACGACGCGATCCAGGCGGCTCGCCAGGCAGACGTTCTTATCTATACGGTCGGTCTTGGTACCACAGGGGCATCGACTGGCGGGTTCGGCGGCATGTCGTCGGTCCAGATTTTCCCAGGCTTCGGTATCGGGATCGGCGGTGGGGGATTTCGTCATCATCAGATGGGAATGGGCGAGGACGAGCGCGTCGATGCGCAAACATTACGCCGCCTCAGCGATGAAACCGGCGCGACAACGTTCATCATGAATCCGCGCGTTACAGATATGTCCGCGCTCGATGCTCACTTCCAGGCGATTTCGACCGAGCTACGCGAACAATACACGGTGCGCTACGCCTCGGCTGGCGGCATGCGGCCGCATCAGATCCGCGTCGAAGGCCGGCCAGGAATCGAGGTCCGCGCCCCAAAATGGGCCGGCAGCGCCACGCCTGATTACGGCGGCTGACCGAGTTCGTCGAGCCGGCCCTCAAAACGGGCGAGAAGAGTAGTCTAGGACTTCGCCTCGCGCGAGAGCTCATAGTCTTGCGCGGCTTGGGATGATCCCGGACAGAATGCAGAATTTACTGTGCTTGTCGTTGCTCAAAACTTTATCCGAACGAAAGACGGCCAGCGGGTGGCTTGATGGCTGCGATCGGCAGAGCGTCGAATTCGTGGTTTCTTTGCTTCGGGATTCGATGGCCTCGCACCTGTCCGCGGACTATCGCCGCCAAATTCGTCCAACACGGAATCTTGGGCCTAACGCAGATCGACCCACTTCTCGTTTTTAGTTCTCCAGCAGGGCGGATAACCTCCCTGAGAGAAAAGGCTGTTGGAACATACTTGAGTTTCAGGGTCAGCTTCCTCCACCTGAAATCTGCCACCTTTGATCGGGATCATGTAGAAGACTTTTACATTTATCGTCGAAAGCAGGGTCCGCCCCGGGGGAAGGTGGCAGTTAAACGTGACAAAGTCGCCGATGTAAACGGCGGCGAAAATCCCGAGCACGAAGATCACCGCGTTTTCAATCCATCGCCGGATATCGCTCCTTGCCATGCTGACACACCTTAGACCGCTTTTTTTGCAACGCCTGCGACGGAGATTTCCAGGCTAGCTCACTCTGCATGAGGGACCGAGGATTCGCGCGCACAGAGAGGCTCGCCAGTCCGTGGGACTTACCGAAATGGGATGGTACTTCCCGGACTCTGGACGGCGAAAATCTCGACGATGTCGCCCCGGTGCGCCAATGGGTCTTCGATCGAACCAAAGCTATCGCGTGAACGTGGCGTCGCACGGTAGTTGAACGAACAGCGCAGCAAGCCAAAACTGCCTCGCCACAGCTCGGCCTCAAGCACGCTGGCTTGCTGTACAATGTTAAGAATTTTTCGCCCGCGCAGCGCCAAAAAAAGTTTACAGGTCTGCAACACCTTCTGGCCGGCGAAACCTTCGGCGAAAGCTGAATTTTTGTCGATGGGCCATACCTTATTTCGTACGGGGATTCAGCGAATCGCACTGAAAACGTCTTTGATTCCGAAGTTTTTGGGCGATCCGAATCCGGCACCGACGATGCTTCGTATTTAGGAGAGGTGGCTCCCATGAAATTCAAAAGAAAGCTGATTATGAGTTTGTTAGGCGGCGCGATGCTGGCGCTGCCAATGACCGCGACGGCATTTGCGGAACCGTCTTACAGCACAAATTCAAATTATATACGGCCGGTCGATTGGTGGTGGGATCATTATAAAAACGACCGTGACGGTTACGCCAATCGTGGTTGGCATCAAGGATACTACGAATACGGCGGCCGGCGGTATGCCTGCGAGCGCGCCCGCGGTCTCCAGGCCGAGGTGTGGCGAGATCGGAACACGGGGCACCCTGCCGCGGCTAGAGACATAGCGGAGGAAGCTGCCGCGGCGCGAGCCAGCTGCTACAACCGATATTGATAGTCTTCTATAATACAAGGACGGCATCGAGCCACCACTCAAAGGCGACTCGGCTTTCGAACGCCGATCGCATTAGAGGCAGTAGCAATGGAGAGGAAATGGACGTCGTACCTACTCAGCGCGGTGGCGAGTACCGCACTCATGCTCGTTTTCGCGTCGGGCGCGCGTGCACAGGCGTACCAAGACGCCGAGTTCAACAAGTTCCTCAGCAACCATCCGGAGGGTGGTGAGCGATCTGCGCGCTAGCCCAGGCTTGATCAACGAACCGGCATTCCGCGCGCAGCTCCACGTGCCGACTCTCATCCTCCATCGCAAAGGTGATTCGATGAGCCCGGTCGGGAGGGCGCTACCTGACTCAGTACGTCCCGGGAGCCAAGTACGTCGAGCTCCCTGGCAATGACCATTTTGCTTCAGGCCATTGAGCAGGACGTGCTCGATCATCTGATTGACGAGATAGAGGAATTCATCACCGGCGCGCGAACTCGCCCGGAGCCGGACCGGACCCTCGTCACCGTGATGTTCACCGATATTGTGGCTTCGACCGAGCGCGCGGCTGAGCTGGGCGATCGCCGATGGCGGGAGCTGCTTACGGAGTGGTACGGCGCGGTGCGCAACGAGCGCGCCACCTTCCGCGGCCGCGAAGTAAACACCGCGGGTGACGGCCTGCTTGCTACCTTCGATGGTCAGACGCGGGCGATCCGGTGCGCCTGTGCGATACGCGAACGGGTGAGGCCACTGGGACTGCAGGTCCATACCGGGCTGCCCACCGGCGAATGCGAGCTCATGGGCGATGACGTTGGCGGTATCGCGGTACACATCGGCGCCCGGGTAGCGTCAGCGGCGGGTCCCGACGAAGTGGCGGTTTCCAGCACCGTCAAAGATCTGGCCGCCGGCTCCGGCTTGCAATTCCTCGATCGAGGGCTGCATACGATCAAAGGTGCGCCCGGAGAATGGCGCCTCTTCGTAGTGCCGCTCGCCGACCGATGGGCAAATCTGTGCTGCCCCATGATCATCTGACAGAATCTGTAATTCGCCGCACGCAGGGCGGTCAAGCGATCATCGCTATGGCGTGGGCAGAGCGCGCTATTGCAGACCGTGCCGGCAGTGGGCAAAGTGTCGTGTGCCGGTCCGCTCGCGTTGCCGGCGGAGGTAGGCCGTCTTAATCGGCCCGAGCTCGCGGCGCTGGGGTAACGCCGCGTAAAGATTAGAGCGGCAAGTCCCGCGGCACGAAATTGATCCCGGCGGGCGCACGCGCCTGCGCTGACCCCTATGCACGGACGCGGTCCGCGCCATCGCTGGCCGCGGCAGCATTTTCGACGTCTGCGACGGGCCGGTCAGCCTGGCAAAATCGCACCGTTTGCGGTCATGCGTAAACCTGTCATGTTCGACCCTCTATGTTCAAAACTCAGACGCCGTGAAGATCATCCCGCTGCGTCAACTCATGGCCCTCGGGTTATGCAAGAGTTCAAAAGCGCGACCCTTAACAGCTTCCTGGAGCTGGTAGACTTTGCAGGTGACGCTCCTTGATGGAGCTGGTTTTTCTGAGTGTTTGTAAAATCGTGTCGGCGAGCGAGGCGACGGATGCTAATTGAGAATCAGACCAACACCGTCGGTCCGCGCGTACTTCAACTGTTATGTTCAAATCCCTTTGAAGGAGATCAGCGCAATTCGGACGACCGATCCGTACCTCTTTTGCTCAAAGCCCTCCATTGCGTAATAGAACCTCGGGTTAACGTCACTGTCGCCACATTCTCGCGTGTAGACGGTCGATTTGAGCTGACTCGACGCCCGTTCCCTCTTGAGCCGTTTTCAGCTCATACTGGTCAGCCACTTACGGGCAATGGCCTTTGGCAATTGGTAAGGGAAAATGACGTGGTGCATATTCATCAGCCAGGTTCTGATACAGGGACGATCGGTGTTCTGGTGGCGAGTCAGAGTTTTCGCCGCGTAATCGTAACGTTCACTGAAGAAGAGAAGGGCGACTCTCTGTTGATCAAGTGGGATGGGCTGAGTCTCGTTGATCGAGCAATTTGCTTTTCGGAGCACTCTGCGGAAAGATTGAGACTCTTGGCAAACGTTGGATGTATCGACGTGATTCGCGGACCGGTCGATACCGAGGCGTTCTTCGAGTCCAAGTGTCGTCCACAAAAGCGCCGCCAGATTATTTGCGCAGGACCCATTAGGCACGATAGTGGATTAGATCTCATCATCAGGACCTTACCGGCCGACCTACGGTTAATTGTGTACGGTCCCGTCTATGAAAGAGATTACCTTAGGCATCTGAAAACGCTGGTTTCCGGGAAATCGGTGCAGTTCGTCTCGAATATAGATGACAAAGAGCTTCGAGATCTCTACGAACAATCGCTCGCTACTGTTGCAGCCTACCAGTACGATGGCATTCAGCACCGGTCCGAAGGCGTTGGCCGCTCGCTGCTGGAGTCGATGTCCGTGGGCACTCCGGTCATATGTTCGCGCGTTGGTGCTCTTCCCGAGTACCTGCCTGGCGCCGAAGCCGGGTTGGTATTTGACGACCCTGAAGAGCTTGCAGCGATTCTAGAGAGTGTTGCAACCGGAGAGTGGCCGGGCGCGGATGCATTTCCTGCATGTGTTGCACATGTAAGAAATAACTTTAACTTAGCGATCGTCGGGCACAAACTGAACTCGCTCTATGGCGATCTTTTGCGGCACGTTTGCGCGTGAGAATTCTCGTTGTCAGTAACTTTTATCCGCCCGAATTCTTCGGTGGCTACGAACTCGGCTGCTGTGAGATCGTCAACGGACTGCGGAGGAACAACCATGATGTCATTGTTTGTACGACTCCGTCGCACTTAGGATTCGTGAATCAGCCAAAGACCCTGCGTTACCTCGAATTGGCCGACATTTATCGCCCGGTGGTAATGCGTAGCGACTGCCAGTCTCTAGCCGATATCAAAGCCCGACTGATAAACTATCACAATATTTCCGTCCTCCTTGATATAGCTGCTCACTTTCAACCAGATGTCGTATATCTATGGAATTTACTTGGGCTCGGAGTGGCGGGAATAGTATCTGTACTCAATCACGTCGGTCTGCCTTGGGTCTGGCATCTGATGGATCGCGTGCCGGCCGCGGTCTCTGAACTTCGCAATCCCGGTCTCGAAATTCTCATGGATTCAGACGGTGGATTATTCACCCGCGGTACAATTGTCGCGGTCAGCAATACTTTGATCGAGGAATGCAAAAGCTTCGGCGTCAATCTCGGCGATCAAATCGTTTTTTTGCCGACTTGGACCTCGAGAACGGGCGATCTGGCTGCACGAAGTCAACGAGGTAAAACCTTGCGCTGTCTTTACGTAGGTACATTGGGCGAACACAAAGGGACGGGGTTTATTTTGGAAGCCGCAAGGCTCCTGATTCGGCAGCAATACAGGGATTTTTCTATCGACCTTCACGGCCTAGGTGACTGCGACAGCTATAGATCGAAGGCTCTACAGAACAATATTGATGCATTTGTTCGTGTTCATGGACCGGCGAGTCAAGAAGAGGTGTATCCGCTTTACCTCGAGCACGACGTTTTTCTTTTTCCGACGTCACCTCGAGAGCCAAATGCGTTTGCTGTGTACGAAGCTGCATCAGCCGGATGTGTGCCGTTGATCAGCCGCATTTGCGGTAACGCGGAATGGTTGGTTGACAACGTTCATGTTATCAAAATTGATCGCTCCGCTGAAGGGCTCGCTCAGGCTCTGGGTGCTGTACTCGATGGACAGATTGATCTTGAAGGCCTCCGCAGAAGGGGAAGTTGGGCGGCGCGAACAAGCTTTACACTTTCGTCAGTTCTAGGCAAAATCCAAGAGCTTCTTGAAAGAAGTGCGCGCCCTTTTGTCTATGATGATTCCCGGTGGCAAAGTGCCAAGATCACTTACAATTTACTCGAGAAGGTTGCCATTCAACAAGGTTTTCATGCTGCTAGCGAAGCGTGATTAACACCAAGAATACACATAAGGCTCCATATCGAGAGGCGTCAGGAATCCTTGATCTCTGCAAGCGTTTAGCGTGGAATCTATTACCGAACGGGTTTCGTGCGCGAATGCATAGGATTACTGAGTTAGATGAGGCGATCGGAATTCTGGAGGCGAAGATTGATCAACTCAACGCCGCAGAGCAGCTACTGGAGACCAAGATTGATCGCCTCAACGCCGCAGACCAGCTACTGGAGACCAAGATTGAGCAGCTCGACGCTGGCGAACAGCTACAGGAGACTAAGATTGATCGACTCCAAGCCGCAAATCGGGTGTTGGAGACCAGGATCGATCGACTGATTAGTGAGGCCGTAGATCAGCTAGCTGTTCAACGGCGACTCGCAGCGCTCGAGGGTATATTAGCTGATGTCAGCGAGCGTCAGAGAGAGCTAGAACGAGCGCTTGAGCGAATCGAACAGAAGCTCGTGAGGAATTAGTTCTTGCTGCATCTCTGTTCGCGAGGAAGTAGGTCTTGGAAAAGGCACTTTGGGAACTGGGGGCATTGTGAAGTGAAGGGTATCATTCTTGCGGGAGGTCGGGCAACGCGGCTGTTCCCGGCTACTCTATCGATCAGCAAACATCTTCTTCCTGTATTCGATAAGCCAATGATCTTTTATCCTCTGTCGACATTGATGCTGGCGGGAATTCGTCAAGTATTGTTGATTACGACGCCTTGGGACATGCCTATCTTTCGGAAGCTACTTTCCGACGGTTCGCAATGGGGTATATCGCTTGAGTACGCCGAGCAGCCTGAGCCAAACGGGCTAGCGGAGGCTTTCATAATCGGTGCGGACTTTATTGAGGGCGATCCAGTTGGTCTTATCCTAGGTGACAACCTATTTTACGGAAATGGGCTTTCTGAAACGCTCCGGAAAGCGGCTTCGACAACTGAAGGCGCGACCATCTTTGCGTACTCTGTGCGCGAGCCCCAGCGTTACGGTGTGATTCAATTTGATTCTGTTGGTCGCCCGGTGGCGATCGAAGAGAAGCCGACCGAGCCGAAATCGGAGTATGCGATCGTAGGTCTCTACTTCTATGATAGCGATGTTTGCAATGTTGCGCGGCAGATTATTCCATCAACCCGAGGGGAACTTGAGATTACGGATGTTAATAACCACTACCTTCGTGCTGGCAGGCTCAAGGTAGAAAAGTTAGGTCGCGGCATCGCGTGGATGGATACGGGAACTCATGAAGCACTGTTGCAGGCCAGTAATTTTATCGAAGCAATTGAAACGAGGCAGGGCTTAAAGATTGCTTGCCTTGAAGAGATCGCGTTGCGTCTGGGGTATATCGACGTGCCGCAAGTCATGGCGCAAGCCAGGAAGCTTGGTGGAACTGAATACGGTCGATATTTGATGAATCTTACAAAGGGCTTATAGGTTCGCCGCTTCAATGCACTTCACAATGACCTTACTCGCTGGAGTTGTAGTAATCGAGCCGGAAGTCTTCACTGATGAGCGAGGATTCTTTTTCGAGACGTATCATCAAGCTAAGTTTGTTCAAGCTGGGCTTTGTGCTGCATTTGTGCAGGACAACCATTCGCGTTCAGTCCGTGGTACCCTGCGGGGCCTTCATTTCCAGTTGAAGTTTCCGCAGACAAAGTTGTGCCGAGTCATCGATGGAGACGTGCTGGATGTGGTCGTGGACATTCGTCGCGGATCTCCTACCTTCGGCAAATGGATCGCGGTTGAACTGTCGGCCGAAAACAAGCGAGAGATCTATATTCCTCGCGGATTCGCTCACGGCTTTCTGGTTCGTTCGGGTTCGGCTGATTTTCTCTACAAGTGTGACGAGCTCTATCATCCTGAAGATGAACACGGAATAGTCTGGAACGATTCGACGCTGGCTATTCCATGGGGAATCGAGAGTCCAACCGTCTCCGCAAAAGATCGAGAGCTTCCGACTCTGTCGAGTCTTCTCCCGGGTGAGCTGCCAAACTACTGAATTCGGATGGGCTAGATGAGAATCTTTCTTACAGGTTCCCGTGGCCAGGTAGGAACCGAGTTGATGCGTTTCCTTCCCCGACTTGGGGAGGTTGTGGCGTCTGACCGAGGAAAGCTCGATTTGCAGGATAGTAGTGCTCTGCGCTCGAGCATACTAACGTTGCGGCCGCAACTGATCGTCAACGCTGCTGCATACACAAATGTCGATCGAGCAGAAGAGGAACAAGACAAGGCCTTTTCTTTGAATGCGGAAGTGCCCGCGATAATCGCTGAGGAGGCGCGCAAGATCGGAGCATTTGTTGTGCATTACTCGACTGACTATGTGTTTGATGGTGAGAAAGAAGATCCATACGTAGAAAGCGATTTGCCGAGGCCGTTAAACATCTACGGTAGAACGAAGTTGGAAGGTGAGCGGGCTATAATTGGTTCCGGAGTGCCGCACCTCATACTGCGTACGAGTTGGATCTATGGCGCGCAAGGTGCGAATTTCATGCGAACAATCCTTCGGATCGCGCAGACGGAGAAGGAATTGCGGGTGGTTGGCGATCAATTGGGTGCGCCAACTTGGAGTCGGTCAATTGCAGAGATGACCGCCGCGATTCTTGATTCTTGTCGCAAGGGCACGCAATTGAACCGAAACAGATTGGATTCTCTCGCTGGACTCTATCATGTTACCGCGGCGGGCGAGACCTCCTGGTATGGATTTGCGTGCGCCATTCTGGAAGACTATGCCGCGTTCGCGAGACACAGACCGTGTACGACCATACGAGCCCAGCGCGTCCTTCAAATAACCAGCAAAGAATACTCCGCGAAGGCGAGACGTCCACGCAATTCTCGCCTGTCAAATGCCAAGTTCGAGCGAACGTTCGGCATCGCGATTCCGCACTGGCGCCTTCAGTTGCCAAGTGTAATTGAAGAAATCGCGTGCGTTTAACTTGA
The DNA here is from genome assembly GCA_030037595.1 of Candidatus Binataceae bacterium. Taxonomy (GTDB): domain Bacteria; phylum Desulfobacterota; class Binatia; order Binatales; family Binataceae; genus JASHPB01. The sequence goes on along the minus strand of JASHQJ010000341.1, from coordinate 5,135 downwards.
AAGCGGAATTCCCAAGATGAAGATTTTAGTAACCGGTGGCGCTGGCTTCATCGGTTCAGAGTTTATTCGGCAGTCGCTGAGATCCGAAGTTGCGCCTCGGATCATTAACTTGGACAAGCTCACGTATTCTGGAAACCTCGAAAACCTGAAAGCTGTCGAAACCAATCCTCGATATCGCTTCGTACGAGGTGATATCTGTGACATATCTACGATTGATCACGTGTTTAGCGAGGAGCGCCCCGAGATAGTTGTTCATTTTGCAGCGGAATCGCACGTGGATCGCAGCATCCTGACACCCGATCCGGTAATCCGCACGAATGTATTCGGAACATTTACACTACTTGAAGCTGCACGAAAACACCGGGTCGAGCGTTTCATCCATGTATCCACCGATGAAGTCTATGGAAGCATAGACGAGCCATGTGAAGCGAATGAGGACTTCCCACTCAAGCCGAGCGGTCCATACTCCGCCTCAAAAGCAGGCGCCGATCTGCTAGTATTGTCCTATTTGACCACCTATAACCTGCCGGTGATTTTAACACGTGCTTCCAATAATTACGGGCCTTTCCAATATCCAGAGAAACTTATTCCATTGATGATTAGCAATGCGCTCAGCGATCAGCCGTTGCCGCTGTATGGCGACGGTAACCAGGTCCGCGATTGGCTATACGTGGGAGACCATTGTGAAGCCCTTGGCGCGGTCATTCGTCGGGGCCGCGTCGGAACTACTTACAACATAGGAGGTAACTGCCGATTCTCGAACCGTGAAGTAGTAACTCGTATCTTGGAAGCAATCGGCAAGCCTCTGGAACTGATCCACACCGTAGATGATCGCCCAGGTCACGATCGCCGTTACGCAATGTGCTGTGAGAAAATCGAGAAGCACACTGGGTGGCGCGCCCATACGTCTTTCAACGACGGGTTAGCGGCAACTGTTCAATGGTACCAAGACAATCCGGAATGGTTAAAGCGGGTCCGGTCAGGCGACTATGAGACTTACTACCAGCGTCAGTATGCACACCGCTTTCATGTTGATGAAGACGATTGATCAGGCGCATCATTCCCTTCGGTTGTCGTTGCCCGCTCGCCCAAGACGCGGGTCACGAGCAGAACGCCGAAAGGCAGGGTGCTCGAGTTTCACACGATATTCCGCGAACAGGGCACATTATTTGTCCCCACGAAACTGGTTGAACCGGTCAGTCTCCGCCCTCGCGGTCGAAACTCTAGTTTGGTTTGATAGGCTTTTGCGCTCAGGGTGAAGCCGACCCAATGCGTAATGTCACTCGTTGTGGCCGCATTGCGAGAAGTTGGTCCTCGTTGACGAATCAGGCGCCGTTTGTGAACCGGGGCTAAACGGATTACTGCTACTTTTCGTTGGTCGGGCGTTGTCATTCGATATCGATCCTCAACAAAGCAGCATCGGCTAGCGGCCGACCGCGGCTTGCGGCTCTTTCGCCCTGTTCGGTTCGTTCGCATTCGCACAGGATTGGGGGAATGTAAAGATGAAAGTCGTAAGCCTCTCGCCCGGATGTACCAGCCATTGCGGTAACTCGAGGTCCAAGAGAGTGCCTGTTCGATTGAGATTAAAAGGAGGTAATTCCAAAAAAACCGCCGAATTCTGCAGTATCCTGGTATCGGCACCGGCTACTTTATCTCTATTCGGTATGACATTGGTTGTTTCAGGAGCAGGATAGTGTTCCGTTACCAGCACGATCGGATACTTGTCTAGTTTCTTGATGATTGCTTGAATCTGCCAATTTGAAAGATGTTGAAATACTTGGCGAATCAAACAAAGATCCGCGTCAGGCAGTTCATCGCTGATAATGTCTAGGCAGTCAAATGAAACATTTGCACTCCGATACTTCGCCTTGTTGCGTGCAATCAGTTTTGGCACCACGTCAATTCCCAAATAGTCAACGCGGCTGGCCGCAATTAAGGAGCCTACTCGAAAATCGCCGCACCCGAGATCAACTACCCGTTTAATGCCTCGTTCGAGCATAAAACGTTTCACTGCCTCAGCGTAAGGTCGGGCTAAAGTCTCGTCGGAGCCGGAGCCGGAGTAATAGTCACCGCTTGCACCACCCCAAACATGGTTTTCGTAAATCGCACTAAAGACCTCCCCGGGCGAGCGATCTGCTCCTATGTTCCCCTTTGCGGCCGTTTTCAAGAAGTCTGCTAATGTCGAGTTCAGTTGTTCCAGGCGAGTAGCTAGTGCACGATTGGCTTCGACGATGCCGGTTTCAAGATGATCTAACCGAGCATGAAGTTCCAGGTCTGATTTGAGCATGCTGATCACAACACCATCTTGAGAGTAGAGCACGAATCGCTTGAATTTGTCCACGATTCTTCCAACGATTGGCATAGGTGAGTGAAAAGGGGTCTCCATGCGCTCACTCCTAAGATCCTCTAAAGATGACGTTTCAAATGAATTCGAAAGCAAAGCCTCATAGGCTGAAATGTCGGCAATGGTGACATATCGTTCGGGCGGTTCCATCGGCTCTCGATAGGTGTTCCGAAGTTGGTCGCTGATTCGAGAGCGGATCGAATCTAATTCCGCACTTATAGTGGAGCACAATTTAGATGCATCGAGCACCTGACCAGATTCGGATACCTTAGCTTCGGGTTCGCGTTCGTTGATCTTCAATGAAAGAAAAAAGTCATCCAGAACCTTACTCGCCGAGAATCGAGGAAGTATAGATTCAGTTTGAAACCGCACGACAGATTGCGCAATTGAAACATCGGTCAGGCAGAAGAGGCGCGCCGCGATCTCGACATAGTCAAGCTCGTCGCAGGCAAGAGGATGATCTCGCAGCGTTTCCGCGATGGCTGATGATCTATAGCCAACTACCGGAAGGCCGGCTTTCATTGCTTCGATTACAGGAAGACCGAAACCCTCGTGTTCCGACAAACACAGAAAGATATCAGAATTCTCGTAGGCGGCTTTCAGTTCCGTCTTGCTGATCTCGCCCGGTAGAGAGACGTCAACCTTTAGTCGTGCGGCTAGAGATTTGATCTCATCTGCATATACGGTCATCTTTTTATCGATCCGCCCGGGAAGCGTCAATGTGCAAGGTATACCATAGATGTCACTTAGAGCACGGGCAGCTTTAACGAGATGCAGGTGGCCTTTGTTAGGTACGATCCTGCCGACGAAGAGCAGACGAACGGTGGGCAATCGCGACTGTTTCGCGGGGATCCTGATCGGTGACTGTCCCAACAGATAGTCGGAAATAGGGTAGACTACCGAGATCCGTTCGGCGGGCACTCCCAGAACGGTGAGCTGTCTCGCCGAATACGCTGAATTCGTCATGAAGGAAAGGTTTGGCGCTTTTGCCGTCTCCAAAATTGAGACAAAGCCGCGCAACGTCCTCGCAGTTAGGTCTTTAGAGTAGCGCGGGAAAAACCAAGGTGGCGTATTGTTATGCCAACGCAGAACTATGGGAAGTTGCGATTTGATGAGCAGACGATCAATTTGGTCCCAGCCGTCGCACCAGTGGTAGATGATAGTTGGATTAGCTCCCGCGAGCGCAGGCTCAAAACTTTCGATGCTCTCTACCGGCAGATCAGGATATAGGCCGCTTTGACATAGTCCCGCAAAAACTCGACATTTTACTGCCGCCCGAGAAAGGGCGCGATATTGATTGGCTAGGTCTTGACCGATCGAGTCTGCTTTTTCGATTAAGCCATGAATAAGAAAGTAGACAGGATTTTGTATCATATCGTTGTTTCAAAAAGATTCAGCTTTCAGAAAATCAATTTGACGCGAACGAGCGATAGGGGAGCTTATATCGCAGGTCGACACCCGGCCGGCCAACGCAGATTCAAATGCGCAAGATCCCACTTGGTTTAATTAGCGACGTGCCGATTCTGCGCAGTTTTTTACGAAGGGTCCATTCTCCAAGCGAGCGTAAGCTCTCGCAGCAAATCGCCGTCGTCGCGGGCTCTTCCAGCTTTTATCGTATGCACAGTGCATTGCCAAGTCCCGTCCGCCCCGTGCTAGTCATCTCAAGTCTTCGACCGTTGCCCGACAAATCTGGCGTTTTCGAAGGCTGGTCGCCTCGTGGTTGCGGTACGCAAATGAGCAGACCGTGGGACCTGGTCCCCCAGCGTCGGCTGGTGAGCCCGAGCAGAACGACGGTCTGACCGCTAATCGCGGCGTGAGCGGTGGCAGCTTGAGTGAAGCACGCTAGCTCTTCATCGACCCTGAGTCTTGCCTGGCAGGGCGACACCACGCCATCGCTGCAGACGATGGCTAAAGGTTGCGCCACAACATGCGCCGAAATCATTTTGCGTGCGCCGCTGCTCCGCAGCGTAGGTTAGGTTGCATGGCGCCTGCAAGCGTGTTTGTTGCAACATTTGAGAGCGCAGATCAACCGCGCGAACGATACAAGAGCCGGTGAACGCTTCGTAACCAAGCCACAGGGAAAGGAAACGCTACGGTAGAGGCATTTAGACTGCCGGCCGTCACTTACCTGACGGTTTGCCGAGCAAATCTCCGGTTGGTTAAAAAATCGGACCAGTGCGCCTCCCGCTGTCCTTCGGGTCGTCTGGTTGAGGCATGCCATAAAACTTTCTCGAGCTAGAAGCCCAAATTCTTGAATTCTGAGATCAACATTCGACTCGGTATTTTCCAACTAGAACTGAAACGCACGACTATCTTCCGTTCACCGAAGCTAGTCCAACTCGATCCTATTACTCAGCGTTCGACTGCACTACTTGACATTGATTGAAGGTTGGACCTTGGGCCCTGAAGTTCGTTGTAAGTCCTCGCGGCGCGCTACCTAACCCCAATCGTCGAACTCGACACCAACTAAGCGCTTAAGGCGTGCTCTGTCGCGTCGGTACAGTAGACCTAAGACACGTGCCAGGACCGGACTCAATTCGCCGTTGGTGCCAACGAAGACTTGTTCGGCCGGAACCTTAAGGTCGGGATCTACTTTAAGAAAGCTGAAGACCCTCTTCATTACTAAGTCGTGTTCGCCGATGAGCGCCTCCGATTTTATAAAGAGACAGTTCTCACGCGGAAACATACCAAGGAAGCGTTCAACCTGCGTCGAGTAAAACCCCCGCGACAGATAGCTGCTCACCCTTATAGGATGTCGATCGTCGTCCAGATCTCCCGACGCCATTCGCAG